>DATLTI010000110.1:0-8701 GCA_035533675.1 Acidimicrobiales bacterium
GACCTGAGGGGACAAAATACAGGGTCAAGAAGACACCGGTCGCCAACAAGACGATGAACGAGTACAGAGCTATCTCACCGATCATGAAAGACCAGTGGTCGGGAAAGATCTTGTTGAGCAGGTGACGACCCGAACGCGAGAACGCGAGTCGGTTGTCAAACCAGGTAAAGAGATTGTCGATCATGTGGTTCCCCCCCGTTCCCAGAATCCGGGACCGATGGGTTCGTCATAGCCAGCCTGGGCGCGCAGATACCCCGCGCTGTCCACATAAAGCGGAAGCTGTGGAAGCGGACGCGGAGCTGGTCCAAAGATCGGAATCGCTCCCTTGGTCACCTCAAAGAGCGACTGATGACACGGACAGAGGAGCTGCTTGGTCAACTGCTCATAGAGCCCGACGGGACACCCGGCGTGGGTGCAGACCTTCGAATAGGCGACATAGCCCTCTGGTCCCCAGCTCTCTCGCCCCGGCATCGTGACGATGTTGCCGCCGTCTTGGATACGGATCAGCACCGTCTGGGAGAGTGCTCCACCAAGATCGTTCTCGGGAAAGACCGTCGCGAGACTTCCCGGTAGAAGGTCAGCTGCCCTGAGGCGTCGACCGTCGACGGTCGATACGTACGATCCCCGTTTCCACTTGGTGTGATAAAAGCTCTGCTTTGGCAGCGGACCGAGTGATCGCACGAGCGGGAAGAGTGCAACGATGCCAAAGACAGCACCCGAGGCCGCCAGCATCGCTCCGAGAAATCCACGGCGCCCAAAGGCGACCCGGCCACGCACGACAAAATCGGCAACGAGCTCGTCGTGTTGCTCGCGCGTCGTCTCCATCAACGCACGTTCTTCTTCAAAGGGCCCTTGAGGCGTCAGGTACTTTCCCCAGATCACCATCGCTGCGCCAAATCCGAGAAAGCCCACTCCAAGCGTTCCACCGAGCATCTCGTTATTGGCGTTCTGCCAGAAGGCTGCACCAAAACCGGCAAAGGCAACCAAGGAGACAAAAAAGGTCAGTGCCGCAACCTTTTCGATCCGCTTCGGATTCTTCGCGGCAACTTGAAACTGCTGAGCGTCCGTGGAGACAGCCGCGCCTGATGTCTTGTCATGACTGTGCTGATTAGGCATGTGCTTCCTTTAGCGCATCTTCGGCGCTCTCCTCGTCCTCACTACGGTCTCCCACCCAGAGCGCGAACAGAAGACACGCACCGACACCGATAAACAGTCCGATAAAGCCCTCGGCGACCGGTCCGTTTCCACCGAGGCCAATCCCGCCGACGTTGTCGGGATGACCGATGTCTTTGGAGACATAGGCAACCACATCGCGCACCTGGGCGGCGGTAAGTGCACCTGGATAAAAGCGCGGCATGTTGCCAGGGGCGGTGATGATCGCCTCGGTGATCATCGTTGGGTTCAACCCGTGCAGCGAGGGCGCGTTGAGCTGACCCGAGAGCGCGTCTCCCGAGCCGGTGATCGTATGACATCCCGCACAGTTCTCCGAGAACAGGTTCTGTCCAGCCGAGACGCTCGCACCGGTCATGTCTCCGCTCGGGATCGAGAATCCACCCGGCTTGAGGCTTGCAACGTAATTTGCGATCGCGATCGTCTGGGCACGGGTGAACCGGTCAGGTCCGCGACTTGGCTGTGCGGTAGGAACGGCGAGTGGCATCCATCCACTTGAGACCCAAAGATCGATCGTGGCAGCACCTCGACCGAGCAGTGAGGGAGCAAGTGAGGTTGCACCAGCTCCGAGACCGTGACAGCTCGAGCAGTTCTCGTCAAACAGTGTCTGGCCGATGCTGGGTATCTGCGGGAGCGGCTGAGACGTTTTCGCGACAGTTTTCCCAGCGCTCTGCGCGTGACTCTTTCCAACGACCGAATGTGTTGTCGCGCCTGCGCCGAGCGCGCCAATGCCAAGTATTCCGACAACCAAGACCGCGGCCGCTAAGGAGATGAGAGGTGAGGATCGTCGCATCGTTATGAGAGCAAGAAGAGGGCGCTGAACAGCCCGACCCAGACGATGTCGACAAAGTGCCAGTAATAGCTCACCGCTTGGTAGACCGGAGTCTCTCCCGTGTCACCGTCAGGTCCAGACATCCGGAACAAAAGAAACACCATCGCGACAAGCCCAAGGAAAACGTGAAGACCGTGCAGTCCAGACATCACGTAGAAAAGCGAACCATAGGCGTTGGTATGCGGACGGAACGGAAGCGTCTTCCACTCATAGGCCTGGTTGCCAAGAAATGCAGCACCAAGAGTCAGCGTGCACCAGATCCACGCGCGCGCCTTCTTGCGGTTCCCGCGTTCTGCTGCCCAGACGCCAAACTGCATCGTCGGGCTTGAGGCAAGCAACACAATCGTAAATACCAACGCCTGATAGGTGTCGAGTTTCGTCCCCGCAGGAGGCCAGACTGGCGCATTCGAGCGGATCGTAAAGAAGGCCGCGAACAGACCACTGAAGAACATGAACTCGGAACCGAGCCAGATCATCACGCCGACGGCAAGGAGCTGCGGTCGCTCGACAGGTAGGGCCGATGGTGTTTTGGGAGATGGCACGCTGAGGGTCGTGTCGGTCACGTCATATTTCTTAGTCGACCGAGACCCCTCTTGGCCAAACGAGCGCGAGCAGGACCCGACGGGCACAAAGATGCTCTTGCTCAAGCATTAGCGTCTAGGTGTGGAAAACTCTGCCTCACCCTTTCTCAATGCCTGTCGCTCAGAGACCGTCGAACATGTTCCTGTCTGGTTCATGCGCCAAGCCGGACGGTCGCTCCCCGAGTACCGGGCAATTCGTGAAAACGAATCCATTCTCGACGCGATCAAGAACCCCGAACTCGCGTGTGAGATCACCCTCCAGCCCGTAAAGCGCTATGGCGTCGACGCCGCCATTTTGTTCTCAGACATCGTCACCCCGGCGGCCGCTATCGGGGTCGGGGTCGAGATTGTTCCAGGTCGTGGCCCTGTGATCGCCGAGCCTTTTCGCAGCGCGAAAGACATCGAACGGCTCAGACCGCTCGAACCTGAGGTCGATACCCCCTATGTCATCGAGACGGTCAAACTCTTGAAACGCGCCCTTGATGTGCCCCTCATCGGATTCGCCGGTGCTCCTTTCACCGTTGCTAGCTATCTGATCGAGGGCGGGCCGAGTCGCAACTTCACCCACACCAAGGCTCTTATGCACACCGACGAGCCGACGTGGTTTGCCCTTATGGATCGACTCGCTGATATTGCCATCGCCTCGTTGGTCTCCCAGATCCAAGCCGGTGCAGACGCGATCCAGCTGTTCGACAGCTGGGCGGGATCACTCAGCCGACACGACTACAGCTACTTCGTCAAGCCAGCAACGGCGAAGGTCCTTGCGGTCGTCGGTGCAACCGGCTGTGCGCGCATCCATTTCGGAGTCGGCACGGGAGAGCTGCTCGATCTCATGGCAGATGCAGGAGCCGATGTAGTCGGAGTCGAGTGGCGCACCTCGTTGACCGATGCATCGGCACGCGTTGGAAAACACCATGCGCTCCAAGGCAACCTTGATCCGGCACTGGTAGTCGCGGGTTTTGAGCCTGCAAGACGCGAGACCGAGCGCATCCTCAAAGAGGGTGCACGTCATGGTGGGCACATCTTCAACCTCGGACACGGCGTTCTCCCCGAAACCGATCCCGATGTGCTCACGCGACTCGTGGAGTACATCCACAGCTGGGATCCGAGCGAAACGCGATGACGACCGCTGTACTGGCAATGGCCTATGGGACACCATCGGATCCAGATGATGTACTCGAGTTCTATACCGATGTCCGGCGCGGTCGGGCACCAACCGATGAACAGCTCAAGGATCTTGAGCGTCGCTACCAGGCGATCGGGGGTGTCTCGCCACTCAATGAACGCACCCAGGCCCAGATCGCGGGCATCCAGCGCGCACTCGATGCGCGCGCGCCTGGACAGTTCACAGTTTTCTACGGGGCAAAGCACTCTGTTCCAAAGATCGAGACTCAGATCGCAGACATCGCAGCGCAGGGTTTCAAAGAGGTCATCGGCCTCGTGCTTGCACCGCATTACTCAGTACTGAGTGTCGGTGAATACATTGGACGCGCGCGTAAAGCGGCCGAAGAGCATCACCTGGCATCGATCTTCATCGAACGCTGGGGCAGCGATGACACCCTCATCGAAGCGCTTGCAGAGCGACTCGTTGAGGCGATTGAAACAATCAACGCAATCAGCACAAACCTCGAGATCGTCTTTAGCGCCCACAGTCTTCCCGTTCGCATCCTCGAACTCGGCGATGCCTATCCCGACGAACTCGAAGAGACCGCCCGACTTGTCTCGAAACGCGTTGGGCTCACCCACTACCGCACGGGCTGGCAGAGCGCGGGGCGAACGCCTGAACCGTGGCTTGGTCCCGACCTCCTCATTCTCCTTGGCGAGCTCAAGGAAGAGGGGTTCGATGGAGTGGTCGTCTGCCCGGCAGGCTTTACCTCTGATCATCTCGAGGTGCTCTATGACCTCGACATCGAGGCGAGCGCACGAGCACGCGAGCTTGGGCTTGCATTTATCCGGACCCGTTCATTGAATGATGATGTACTTTTGGCTGACCTTCTATCGCGTCGCATCATCGAGGCGCGCAAACATCTGCATACGGTCCAAAGCCCGGAATGACCCGTCCAACCGTCATCATTGTCGGAGGAGGAATCTCTGGACTGGTGAGTGCCTGGGCGCTTCGCGATGTTGCCGACGTGACGATCATCGAATCGACAGATCGCCTCGGAGGAAAGATTGAAACGACATCGTTCCGTTCACATCCCCTCGACCTTGGACCTGATGCATTCATTGTCCGCAACCGCGCTGGCGTCGAACTTTGTGCAGAACTTGGACTCGATGCCGAGCTCATCGAGCCGAGTTCGAAGAGTGCAGCAATCTATGCGCGCGGACATCTGCGGGCATTCCCCGACCAACTCGTCTTTGGTATCCCGACAAGCGTCAGTGCCCTCTATCGCTCACACATCGTCAGCGTGTGGGGAGTGCTTCGCGTACTTCGCGACCTGTTCTCCAGTGTCCCGCTTGTCTCTTACTCACTTGCCGAGGAGGTACGCGCCGGGCGGGTGGATCCCTCTGTTGGCGAGATCTTCACGAAGAGATTTGGACCGACGATCGTCTCGAGTCTGATCGACCCATTGATCGGCGGAATCAATGCAAGCGATGTAGGAGCGCTCTCATTTGCCTCCTCGATGCCGTTGATCTTTGACCGAATCGTCGGCCAGCCAAGCGTGATGCGCGCCCTCAGACATCGCGAGGAACCACAGGCAACAGCCTCAGGTTCAATTTTCCGCGGACTGAAAAACGGCATGTCGACATTGATCGACACCCTTGCCGATGCCGTTGAGCGATCCGGGACGAGGATTGTCTGCGACGAGCCTGCTCTGGCACTCTCGCGCGGCTCCTCGGGCGCGTATGTGCTCGATTGCCAGTCCGGTCCGCGCATGGCCGATGCCGTTATCCTCGCGACACCGGCCTATGTCAGCGCAGACCTTGTCAGGCAGTTCTCGCGAGAGCTCGCGGAGGAGCTCGGTTCGATTCCCTATGCAAGTGTTGCGACCGCGACGTTCGCTTGGAACCTGAGAGATGTTCCACGAGAAATTGCCCATGACCTTCGCCAGCTGCGAGATAGGCACCCAGAGGTAGGCGCCAAAGTCTCCTCACGATCTCTGTTGCCCGGTAGCGGCGTTCTGGTCGCCCGCGAAGCGAAGATGCTCACCACGGCAACTTCGTTCACCTCGACAAAGTGGCCAAGATCAGCTCGCGATGACGAGGTGGTCATACGCGTCTCGGTCGGTCGTCATCACGACGAGCGGATTGTCGCGTTGAGCGACGACGCGCTGACAGCTGTGATCAAACAAGAGATCGCCCTGGTGCTTGGCATCACGGCTGAGCCACTCGAGGTGGTCATTAAACGTTGGCCGAAATCATTCCCCCAGTACGACAGCGGGCATGCCGAACGAATACGACGCATCGACGCGATTGGCGATGAACTTGGTATTGGGCTCGTCGGTGCCGCCTACCACGGCATCGGAATTCCGTCGTGTATCGCGCAGGCGAGGTTGGCAGCCCAACATCTTGCGGATCAGTTCGGTTCCAGAAAAGACGAACTGGGAGACGACGAACTGGGAAGCGACAAGCCTTAGCGCGAGGCGCTATGGGTCGCCTCGTCAACAAGGACCGCATCAGCGCTCTCAGCGTGGGAGTCGTGCCCGTGGTGATGCGGGTGCTTGAAGAGCACCTTGTTGAACAGCCAGAACTTGCTCACCCAGAGAACGCCATAGGTCGTGAAGTTCGCCGCCTCAACGACAAGGGTCAACAGAGCATGCGAGTGCGTGACGTGATGTGCAGCGGCCGCAGAGAGATGAACGACAAGGGTCGACAGCGCAGCACTGACAATCGCAACAACCCAGAACGGAATGATCTCTTTGGTGAGATGGGACTTGCCGGTCCTGCCCCAGGCCCATGCACGATTGAGGTAGTACGAGGGCACCGTGGTGATCGCCGTTGCCAGAAGGTTGCACATCGCTGCCGATGCGAGCTTTAAGACTCCAAAGAAAAGCCCGAGGAGTCCAAGGGCGAAAACGGTCGTAATAACCGAGACCATCGAGTAGCGAAGGAGACGCTTGAATTCTGTGGTCTTACGGTACGCCTGTGCGCGCTCAAATACCGTCAGTGACTCAGAGGACATGGTGAACTACTGTACCGTCTGAGCTATGTCCGAGGGTATCGCGAACTTTCTCAATCTCCTTGATCTCGAGACGATTGAGGTGAATATTTTCCGGGGCGAGAATCTCGGCGGCAGAGCCCGCGTCTTTGGCGGTCAGGTGGCCGCACAGGCCCTGATTGCGGCCGGAAGAACGGTCGACCAGGGGCGGGTCCACTCGTTGCACGCGTATTTTCTCCGCCCAGGAGACCCGAATATTCCGATCCTCTACGAGGTCGACCGGATCCGTGACGGCCGATCGTTCATCACAAGAAGGGTCGTCGCAATCCAGCGCGGAAAGGCCATCTTCAATGCGGCGTGCTCATTCCATGTCGACGAACCAGGCCTGATGCACCAGAACACGATCACCGGCATCCCGGCACCAGACGCGCTGCCGATCCTCGAGATTCCCGATGGCCGGCGGTATGGTCAGGCGCTCTCCTATCTTGAGAACAACGGCTTTGACATCCGTTTCGTCGGTGAGGTGCCCTGGCGGGCCCAGCCAGGATCGATCGAGCGAGAACAGCTCTGGTTCCGCACCACCGAGCCATTGTCTGATGAGCCACTCCTTCACGCGGCGATCATGACCTTTGTCTCTGATCTGACGCTCGTCAGCACGATCCTCTTGCGCCACAGTCTGTCGCTGTTTGACACAGAGTTCTTCGGTGCGAGCCTTGACCACTGCATGTGGTTCCATCGACCTCTCCGCGTCGACGACTGGGTCTTCTATGACCTCAACAGTCCCGTCGCCTATGGCGCGCGTGGGCTCTCGCACGGCTCGCTGTATGCAAAGAACGGAGATCTCCTCGCAAGCGTTGCCCAGGAGGGTCTCGTCAGAATTAACGAGACGAGCTGATGATTGCCTCGGTTGGGTTCTTTATGGGATTTGGCGCGTTCATTCTCGGCATGCTCGTGCTTGCGGTCTTTGTCGTGCGCTTTGCCCGACGCCTCAAATAGGGTCAGGTTCCTGGTCGATCCAGTCAGTCGCCTCGGGCCAGAATACGGGCCTGAGCAGGCTCAGTGGCGCGAGACGCCACCGTGACGGCTTTCGGAGATGACCCCAAAGACTGCGAAGACCGCCACGGTCAGACCGACCACGGCGCTCCAAAGACCAAAGACCATTGAGAGTCCGACAAGCAGTGCTCCAATGCCGATCACAAATGGCCAGATACTCGATCCAGGAAAGTAGCCAACGGTACCCGCTCCCGAACTTGGAAGCGCCTTCGCGTCATCTTCTGGACGCGGTGTCATCCGTCGCGACCACCAGAGGTAATACCCGCCGGGAAGCGCACCGAGAAAACAGGTCGCGAGCAACATGATCGAGCCGCTCGTCTCTTTGGAGACAATCCAGTAGATCGCCGCGACGACTCCACCGAAGATCGAAAGGAACAGCAAGAAGTACGCCTCAACCTTCATTCTGCGTGCTCCTCGCCTGCGTGCTCTTTGGCATGGAGCCCAAAGGTGGTGTGCTCGGGATGGTTAAAGTCCCACACCGGTCGCTCCGAACGGATCGGGGGAATCGAATAGAAGTTGTGATGCGGAGGAGGTGAGGACGTGCCCCACTCAAGCGTGCCCGCATCCCATGGGTTGTCCGGTGCCAGGATCGGGTTTCTCCACGAGACATAGAAATTGACCAGCATCACTGCGACCGAGAGAAACAGCAGATACGCACCGACGGTAGAGATACGGTTCAAGCCGCCCCAGCCGGTGCTCGCTGAATACACCGCGATACGGCGCGGCATGCCCCGGAGTCCAAGCAGATACTGGGGCAAGAAGGTCACCCAGAACCCGATGAACATCAGCCAGAAGCTTGTCTTGCCAAGACTCTCACGCGTCATACGGCCGGTGATCTTTGGGTACCAGTAATACAGCCCGGCAAAGCCGCCAAAGACCGCTGAACCGAACAGCACCTCATGGAAGTGAGCGATGACGAAATAGGTGTCGTGGGTGGCAAAGTCAATCGGAGGGGCAGCAAGGAAG
>DATLTI010000111.1:0-3240 GCA_035533675.1 Acidimicrobiales bacterium
GAGTACTGTGGCGCCTTGCGTGCCTTCTTCAGGCCGTACTTCTTGCTCTCCTTCTCACGCGAATCACGCGTAAGAAGTCCTGCACGCTTGAGAGCGGCTCTGAGTTCAGGATCAAGCTCGATCAGACCACGGGCGATGCCAAGACGAAGAGCACCGGCCTGCCCGGCAATGCCGCCGCCACCGATTGTCGCGTCAACATCAAAAACTTCGACCTGATTAGCAACCCTCAGTGCCTCGGTCGCGTGCACGCGCAGCGTTGCCGAAGGGAAGTACTCATCAAGTGGACGCTTGTTGATCGTGATCGTGCCCGTACCTGGGCGCAGTCGCACCCGGGCAACTGCACGCTTGCGACGACCTGTTGACTGTACGAGAGGCTTTGTTGCCATGATTCTTCCTCGACCTTACGACGCGCGTCGGGTGCTGGGAAATTCCAACACCGTTGGCATCTGAGCTGCATGCGGATGATTTGGTCCT
This sequence comes from Acidimicrobiales bacterium, assembly GCA_035533675.1. GTDB lineage: Bacteria > Actinomycetota > Acidimicrobiia > Acidimicrobiales > Bog-793 > CAIVND01. The sequence continues at coordinate 475 of DATLTI010000111.1, forward strand.
GCGTAGATCTTGAGCTTTCCAAGCTGCTGTGTACCAAGGGTGCCCTTCGGGAGCATTCCGCGAACCGCTCGACGGACAAGCTCTTCTGGCTTGGTTGCGAGAAGCTCTGCATAACTGGTCTGACGCAACGATCCCGGGTAACCCGAGTGGTAATACGCGAACTTGTTCTCTGCCTTGTTCGAGGACATGACGACCTTCGAGGCATTGATCACAATGACATGGTCTCCGGTGTCCATGTGCGGGGCAAAGATTGGCTTGTGCTTGCCCCGAAGGACGCGCGCGACCTCGGTCGCAAGGCGACCAAGGATGAGACCCTCGGCATCGACAACGTGCCACGCGCGGACGATCTCACTCGGTTTTGGGGAATACGTACGCACAAAAAGATCCTTTGCTCGCAAGAGTTTGCGACTCGCCTATGCCCGATCTCGATCAATTTCCGAGGATGGGCCGGCTCACCAGCGTAGGCGACAAAATGGGTCGGAGCAAACAGCCCTGCTCAGCACCACGTTCCGCCAAGTTCATCGGGATAGGTGACTGCGATGAGCGTCAGACCACCTGGAGGGGCAAGCGGGGGTGAACCCGTGCGATCTCCCCCGAGAAGGCGGTCGGTGATGTCACTTGCACGCATCTTCCCCTCGCCGATCGCCTCGAGAGAGCCGACGATCGAGCGCACCATCTGATGGCAAAAAGAGCTCGATTCGATCTCGAAACGCCATACCTGGTCATCAATCTCCCGCCATGTCGCCTCGGTCACCCGACGGGTGATCGGGCCGGTATGACCCGGAGGACGCCGGCAGAATCCAGCAAAATCATGCGACCCGATCAGTGGGTCACAGCCGAGGCGCATCGCCGAAAGATCGAGTCCGGAACCCACCCACCACGATGACCCTGCGAGCAGCGGATCAATCCGGTCGCCAACTCTCAGGTCATAACGGTATCTGCGGGCGATCGCGCTCCTCCTTGCGTCAAAGGTCGGTTCAACAACGACTGCTCGCCAGACCACGATCGAGGGAAGCAGCTGGCGGCTCAACGACCGCGCGAGATCGGGGATCTCGGTGCCGACGGAGAGGTCCTCGAGCTGGTAACGGCGCACGAGTACCGCTCGGTCGAGATCGACGTGCACCACCTGGGCGTGCGCATGAACTCCGGCATCGGTGCGCCCAGCGCAGGTGTAGGTCAATTCTGATCCCGCGATCTTCTCCAGTGCGGCAAGAAACGCCCCTGCGACTGTATCGTTGTTGGGCTGAATTGCAAAACCGTGAAACTTTGCGCCGTCATAGGAGAGTCCGAACGCCACGCGACAGAGCGACCCGCTCGGGGCCGCCCTTTCGTCAAGTTGAGCCTGTTGTGCCATGGTGGCTATGAGATCACGCCGCTACTCGGTAAAACGACCGGTCAGACAAATTCAATGCGCGCCATCGGCGCATTGTCACCCGGACGGGGTCCAAGCTTCAAGATGCGCAGATACCCGCCATTGCGGTCGGCATAGCGTGGTCCGATCTCAGAAAACAACTTGTGGGTCATGTCCTTGTCACGGATGAACGCGACCACCTGACGCTGGTTGTGCACGCCCCCAGCGCGGGCCTTGGTGATCATCTTCTCTGCAACCGGGCGCAGCGCCTTGGCCTTTGCCTCGGTCGTGACGATCGCCTCAGCAGCTACCAACGAGGCAACGAGGTTGCCAAGCATCGCCTTTTGGTGCGCAGCCGAACCGCCCAGGCGTCGGCCCTTCTTTGGGGTTCCTGGCATTTTCTAGAAACCCTCGCCAGCGAGAGAAAGCCCACGCTCGTCAAGTCTCTCGATGACCTCATCGAGAGACTTTTGTCCGAAATTCGCAATCGCAAGAAGATCGTCACCGGTGTAACGGATCAACTCGCCAATGGTGTTGATCTGCGCACGCTTGAGACAGTTACGCGGACGCTCGGTGAGATCGAGATCCTCGATCGGGTGATCGAGGTCTGGCGAACCACTGTTCGTAATGCCAACGTCGCCGAGCTCAAGGCCGTGCGAGGTCTCAGACATGTCAGCAACAAGCTGAACAAGCACCTGAAGGGTCTTTCCTGCAGAGGAGAGCGCCTCGCGCGGTGAGACTGAACCGTCGGTCTCGATATCGAGAATCAGACGGTCGAAGTCGGTCGACTGCTCGACGCGCGTTGGCTCGACAGTAAAGGCGACGCGGCGCACCGGAGAGAAGATCGCATCGATCGGAATGACGCCGATCGCAGAAGAGTGCTTGTTCTTCTCAGCCGAGACATAGCCCTTGCCACGCTCAATCGTGAGGTCAAGCGAAAGACGGCCCTCAGCGTTCACGGTCGCAATGTGAAGGTCTGGGTTGAAGATCTCGAGATCCGAAGTCAGCTTGAGATCCTTTGCGGTCACTACAGCTGGTCCGGCAACGTCTACGCGGATCGTCACCGGCTCGTCCGAGACGCTTGTCACGACAAGGTCCTTGACGTTCAAGATGATGTCGGCGATGTCTTCTTTTACGCCGGGGATATACGAGAACTCGTGTAGCGCCTCGTCAAAACGCACCTGGGTAACGGCGGCGCCAGGAATCGACGAAAGCAATGTGCGCCGAAGTGAGTTTCCGAGAGTGTGACCAAAGCCAGGGTCGAGGGGTCCGATCGCGAAACGCTGGCGCGCTGCGTCTTCGTCGCCAACAGCCTCGACGGTTGGTCGTTGAATGATGAGCATCTCAATGGCTCCTATAAGACGTGAGGTTAGGGGTGCTTACTTCGAGTACAGCTCAACGATGAGCTGCTCTCG
>DATLTI010000112.1:0-8109 GCA_035533675.1 Acidimicrobiales bacterium
AAACTACGTGGAGTGCATCGAAACCCACGCGGGTGTTCCGGTCAGCTACGTCGGCGTCGGTCCGGGCCGCGAGCAGTACGTGCGCTTTAGCCAATGATCGTTGGAGTTGTCGGTTCAGGCGCGCGTGAACACGCGATCGCCTCGGTGCTTGCGAGAACCGCGGATGTGCTCGTCACTCCGGGCAACCCTGGTATGCCAGGACGCTCGGGTGAGGGCTTTGCGATCCGCTGTGTCGATATGGATCCCGAGGAGCTCGAGGTCGACCTGATGGTGATCGGACCCGAGGCTCCACTCGTTGACGGACTCGCGGATCGATTGCGCGCAAAGGGCATCCCCGTCTTTGGACCAGGCGCGAACGGGGCGCGTCTCGAGGGATCCAAGGCATTCATGAAAGATCTTGTCGCTCGTGCACAGGTTCCAAGTGCACGGTACGGGGCCTTTGACGATGTTGTTCTTGCCGGGTTGTTTCTTGAGACGCTCGAAGGCGGATATGTCATCAAGACCGACGGGCTCGCCGCTGGCAAGGGAGTGCTCGTCACGGGTGACATCGACGAGGCGCGTAAAGATGTCCGCGACAAGCTCTCGGGATCGTCCTTTGGCGACGCGGGTCGTCGCGTGGTAATCGAAGAGGCAATGACTGGACCCGAGGTCTCGTTGCTGGTGCTTTGTGCGAACACGGATGCTGTTGTGCTTCCCGCAGCACAGGACTTCAAGCGGATCTTTGACAAAGACCAAGGTCCGAACACCGGCGGCATGGGGGCATACTCTCCGGTGCCGGTGGCATCTGATGAGGTCGTGGACCTGATCATGGAAAGGATTGTCCATCCGACCCTTCGCCAGCTTGCGCTTGAAGGGATCGATTATCGCGGGGTGCTCTATGCGGGTTGCATGCTTACTCCAGAGGGTCCAAAACTGATCGAGTACAACATCAGGTTCGGCGACCCAGAGGCCGAGGTGGTGTTGCCGAGAATTACCAGCGACTTTGCCGAACTGTGCCTGCAAGTTGCCAACGGTGAGCATCTCAGCCCGCCGACGATCTCCCCTGAGGCAACGGTCGGTGTTGTTCTCGCGGCGCACGGCTATCCGGGAACGGTGCGTTCGGGAGACCGCATCGAGGGCCTCGAAAAAGCCGATACGGTCAAAGGGGTGAAGGTCTTCCACGCAGGTACGCGACGTGACTCAGAGGGCCATATCGTGACCGCTGGCGGTCGGGTCCTGTGCGTGAGTGCGACGGGCGAGGATATTGCCAGCGCCCGTGGACGCGCCTACGAAGCCGTCTCGTTGATCACTTTTGATGGAGCCCAGTATCGTCACGACATTGCCGCTTTGGCAGCGCAAACGTCATCGAACCCAAGACAAGGATAGCGACGTGATCCCCCGATATTCATTGCCTGAGATGGCCGAACTCTTCAGTGATGAGGCCCGTTTTGCGAAATGGCTCGAAATCGAGCTGCTGACCGTCGAGGCCTGGTCAAAGCTCGGCGTCATTCCCTCTGGATACGGTGCAACCGTCAGAGCAAAAGCTCCGCACATAGATGCAGAGTTTGTCGCACGCGTTGCCGAGCGTGAGCGCATTACCGACCATGATGTTGCCGCATTTGTCGACATCACCCAGGAGGCGATCGGTTCCCCTGAGGGCTCGTTCATCCACCATGGACTGACATCGACCGACGTCGTCGACACCGCGCTCAGCGCCACGCTGGTTGCGGCAGCAGACCTATTGATCTTGGCTGCCGGTGATCTCATCTCCGCGCTGAAGAGACGCGCACTTGAGCACGCGACAACGCCTGTGCTTGGTCGTACACACGGCATGCACGCAGAGCCGACCACCTTTGGAGTGAAGCTCGCGCTCTATTGCCTTCAGGTTGATCGGGATCGCACCCGGCTGCAACGAGCGCGCGCGGCAATCGCTGTTGGCAAGCTCTCTGGCGCTGTCGGGACCTATTCGAATATTGATCCTGCGATCGAAGAGCATGTCTGCAAGGCGATGGGCCTTACTCCAGTGCCATCTACCCAGGTCTTGTCGCGCGATCGCCATGCCGAGTACCTCTACGCATGTGCCTCGGTTGGCGCGACTGTTGAGGCGCTTGCCACAGAACTCCGTCATCTCCAGCGCAGTGAGGTAGCTGAGACCGAAGAACCATTTGGTGCTGGTCAGAAGGGCTCTTCTGCAATGCCGCACAAGCGCAACCCGATTACCGCCGAACGACTTGTTGGAATGGCAAGGGTCTTGCGCGGCTATCTCATTTCGGGACTCGAAGACGTTGCACTCTGGCACGAGCGCGACATCTCCCATTCGAGTGTTGAACGTATTGTCTTGCCCGACGCGAGTCTTCTCGCGTACTACGTCATGCGGCGCATGACGCGACTCATCGACGGCCTTGTCGTCAATTCGGATCGCATGCGCGAGAACCTTCTCGTCGGTTCGTACGGTCTGGTATTTAGCCAACCGGTACTTCTTGCGCTGGTGGCATCGGGTTGCACGAGAGATCAGGCGTATCGCATCGTGCAGCGCGATGCGCGCACTGCTTTTGAAAAGCGCAGCGCATTTCGCGCGGTGCTTGAATCAGACGCCGAGTTGATAGAGCTGCTTGGCAAAGATCGGATGTCCGAAATTCTCGATGAGGCATTTGACCTCGAGCGTTCGTTGCGTTATACCCATCTCACAATCGATGCACTTGAGGAGGTACTGGGCTGATGTTGGAGCGCCTCTATTCAGGAAAGGTGCGTGACATCTACGCGGCTGGCGAGGATCAGTTCCTTATGGTCGCTTCGGATCGCATCTCCGCCTTTGACGTGATTTTCGCTGAGCCAATTCCGGACAAGGGAAGAGTGCTTACAGCGATGACCGATTTCTGGGATGAGTCTCTTGGCCATATCGCTCCAACACATCTCATCACGACCAACCCCGCAAAGTTTCCGGTCGGGGCCGACGAGATTCCCGGCGTCGCAGGTCGCGCAATGTTGGTACGACGCGCCGAGATGCTGCCGATCGAATGCATCGTGCGCGGCTATCTTTCTGGCTCTGCCTGGAAGGAGTACCAGACCACGGGCAAAGTGCACAACAGCCCGATGCCACAGGGACTGATTGAATCGGCTCAACTGCCAGAGCCAATCTTTACTCCCTCGACCAAGGCAACCGAGGGTCACGACATCAATATCTCCTATGACGAGGCTGCAGAGCTCATCGGCAGCGCGGTTGTACATAGCGCTCGTGACATCTGCCTTGATGCCTATAACACTGCCGCAAAGCGCGCACTTGAATGTGGCATTGTCATCGCGGATACAAAGTTCGAGCTTGGTTTCATCGACGGTGAGCTTGCGATCTGTGATGAGATCCTCACGCCGGACTCGTCGCGGTTTTGGCCGGCCGACGCGGTCGTCGAGGGAAAGGCACCTCCGTCCTATGACAAGCAGCCGGTGCGTGACTGGGCGGAGTCGACCGGATGGGACAAGGCCTCGACTCCGCCTGCAATTCCCGCGCAGGTCATCGCCGAGACGCGTGAGCGATACATCAGGGCGTACGAGACACTTTCGGGGCGAAAGTTCACCGACTGGTGGGGCGGACAGAGTAGGGATGCTCGATGAACTTTGACGTCAGCGTGCTGGTGCGTGGTGTTGAGGGAATTGCAGACCCTGAGGGCCGTACTATCGAGCGGGCACTCGGAGTGCTTGGATTCCAAGGTGCCTCGACGGTGCGTGTCGGGAAGATCATCACATTCTCCCTTGCAGCTAATGATCTTGAGAGCGCACGGTCAGAGGTCGTAGAGATGTGTGACCGGTTGCTCGCGAATCCCGTCATCGAGCGCTATGACATCACGATCAACCCAGCGCCTGCGGCATGAGCGTCAATATTGCGATTGTTCGCTTTCCCGGATCGAACTGCGAGTTCGACGTTGAACAGGCAATTAACAGACTTGGTGCAAATGCGCGCATTGTCTGGCATCAAGAACATGATCTTGAGGAATTTGATGGAGTGATCATTCCAGGTGGATTCGCCCATGGTGACTACCTCCGTTGTGGAGCAATAGCGCGCTTTTCACCGGTGATGGACGCGGTCACGCGCCTTGCAGAACTCGGAGGTCCGGTGCTTGGAATCTGCAATGGCTTTCAGGTGCTCACCGAGGCCAGACTCTTGCCAGGCGCGCTGATGCGCAACGCGGGGTTGCGCTTTGTCTGTGAGACCGTCGAGGTCGAGGTCGCTTCGGATCATTCGCCACTGACTAAAGAGGTTGCGCTTGGCGAACGTCTTCGTCTGCCTGTAAATCACGGTGAGGGCAATTACATCTGTGACGAGACGACACTTGCAGATATTGAGTCTCATGGTCAGGTCGTGCTCCGCTACGTGGACAACCCCAACGGCTCACTCAATGACATCGCAGGTATCTCCAACCGGGCAGGGAACGTCGTTGGGCTGATGCCACATCCTGAGCGAGCATTTGATCTTGTAGTTGGATCAGAAGACGGCGTCCAGCTGCTCGCTTCCTTCGTGCATTCCGTCAAAGCATTTGCCGCGCGTCACATCGCTGTGGGCCAGGCATAGGAAAGATGTCTCTCACCGATATCACCCAGCTCATCGCTGAGGACGGACGTCATCTTCCCCTCGGACTTCTTGATGAGGAGTACGGATCGATCATCGAGGTTCTTGGTCGCGTTCCAACCGATGTCGAACTCGCGATGTATTCGGTGATGTGGAGTGAACATTGTTCCTATAAGTCTTCGCGGGTCCATCTTGGACGGCTTCCAACCAAGGCAGAACACGTACTGGTTGGTCCCGGAGAGAATGCCGGAGTAATCGATGCGGGTGAAGGTGTCGCTGTTGCATTGAGAATCGAGAGTCACAACCACCCCTCGTATATCGAGCCCTACCAGGGCGCGGCAACGGGAGTTGGCGGGATCCTGCGGGATATCTTCGCGATGGGAGCCCGTCCGATCGCGCTGATGGATCCTCTCTTTGTCGGCCCGCTTGAAGACGCACACAGCAGGTATCTGCTCGATGGCATTGTCCGTGGCGTCGGCGGCTATGGAAACAGCGTCGGAGTTCCGACGGTCGGTGGTCAGATCACCTTCGATCGTTGCTATGAACACAATCCTTTGGTGAACGTCTTCTGTCTCGGAGTCTTGCCGGTTGACCGTCTTGTTCTTGGACAGGCCTCTGGAGTCGGCAATCTCTGTGTGCTTCTCGGATCGCGCACCGGTCGTGATGGGATTGGCGGCGTGAGCGTGCTTGCCTCTGCGGGATTCCGCGAGGATGAGGGTGGAGCAAAGCGTCCGTCAGTCCAGGTCGGAGACCCCTATGAGGAAAAGCGGCTGATTGAGGCCTGTCTTGAGCTTCTCGATGCAAAGCTCGTCGTCGGTATTCAAGACCTTGGTGGCGCGGGTCTTGCCTGCGCCACGAGCGAGACCGCGGCGCGCGGTGGCGTCGGCATGGATGTTGATGTTCTGGCAGTGCCAAGACGTGAGCCCGGGATGAGCGCTGTTGAGGTCATGACGAGTGAATCACAAGAGCGCATGCTCGCGATCATTACGCCGTCGTCGCTTGATCAGGTACTTGAGGTATGTCGCCGCTGGGAGATCGAAGCAACGGTCATTGCAACCGTTACTGGTGTCGATGAAGACGGCGTTGGCCATCTTCGAATTCTCGATGGCCCTGGCGGCAACGTGCTCGCCGACGTGCCGGCGAAGTCACTAGCCGATGAGGCGCCGCTGTATAACAGGCCAATGCTCGCCCCACCTGATTTTGATGAGCGACTCGACGCTGGTCCTGCAAACGCGCTTGTCTCTCCGGATTATTCCGAGGATCTCAAGTCGATGCTTCTTGATCCGGCATGGATCTATCGCCAGTACGACCATCAACTCTTTGTCAATACGATTTTTGGTCCTGGAGAGGCGGACGCGGCGCTGCTTCGCCTTGCAGGTCCAGGCATCGTGCCATCGAAAAAGGGATTGGCGATGAGCAGCGATGCGAACTCAGCCTGGTGTGCGATCGATCCACGTCGAGGAACACGGGCAACAGTTGCGGAGTCCGCGCTCAATGTCAGCGCGACTGGCGCGACACCAAAGGCCCTTGTCAACTGTTTGAATTTCGGCAATCCCGAACATCCCTGGGTGATGTGGGAGCTCTCGGAATCGGTTGATGGCATGGCTGAGGCATGTGGCGCGCTGTCGATACCCGTCGTCGGCGGAAACGTCTCGCTCTACAATGAGTCGGCGGGACGAGACATCGATCCCACGCCGACCGTAGCGGTCGTTGGCCTGATTGATTCTGTTGTGCGCCGTCCTCCGTCGATCGGATGGAGCGACGGAGATTCAATCGTGCTTCTTGGCGCGCGCAGTGCAAACGTTGGAGGATCGAGATGGGCACGCGACCGGCATGGAGTGCGCACCGGCCAGATTGACGAAGTCGACCTTGTCACCCACAAGGTGTTGTGTGAATTCGTTGCAGACCTTGTTCGCGATGAGGCAGCCTTGGAGGTTGCTCCGGGTCTTGTGCATGGCATCCACACGATCGGCGATGGTGGGCTCGGCGTGGCACTCGCGGAGATGAGCATTGCCGCTGGTATCGGCTGTCTTATCGATGAGGTTATTGATCATCGAGAGCTCTTTTCCGAAGCTGTCTCTCGTGTGCTCATTGCAACAGATCGTTCGGGTGAGCTGATTGGCAGAGCGCGGGCACAGAGACTTGACGTGATTGAGATCGGCAGTGCAAGAGGAGATCGCATGATCGTCTCTGAACTTGTTGATATCAGGCTTGATGAACTCAGCTCGCGATTCCACGGTCGTATCGATCACGCGCTCGGCGAGGTCGCGAGCCACTGAGAGAACTCCAGTCATCAGGGAGTTGTCGTTGTAGGTAGCTGTCACCAGATGAACGGGATGAGTCGTTTTCGGCCGCTTGCGTATGACTGGTATCGACCACCAAGGTCTTGTGAGAGTGCGCGCTCTTCCACGATGATGCGATAGATAAGTCCACATAGCGCTACGACGACCAGAACGACAAGTGATGCCCAGTTGTCGATCATGAATCCGAGGCCGACGAGCGCGAGCAGAATTCCGGCGTAGCTTGGATGCCTGATTACCCGGTATGGTCCTGCGGAGATGACCGGCTGATCGTGGCTTGTCTGCACGGTGAACGTGAAGTAGCGGCCTAGCGTTTGGAAGCTCCAGAGCCGCAGACCCATTCCACACCACATGAAAACGAGCCCAATCGATGAGGTGAGGATCTCGGGCCTGACGGTCGCTGATGGCGCAAATCTCCTTGTGGTGAATGCCGCCGCGTAGGCGATCAGAATGGACAGCCGTATCACGGACCGACTGCCTCGGTCGGCCTGGTACGCCTCTGGCCTCTTTTTGCGTGACTGTCGAAGTTCAAGAATCAACCAGACGACGACAGTAACGAGAAATAGCGTATGAACCACTGAGGAGTCATTTGGATTCATCTCAGATCAAACCTCGCGTTCGAGAATTCAAGCTAATACCGGTCGGTATGGATTTTGCCCTAAGCCAGTCTGCGATCAAGGCGCACTCATATGCTGGTTCTCAACTATTCGAACGATATACACATTCCCAGCAGGCGCTCTTACAAAAGATCGGCGCGCATGGATCACCAACTGATGTGTTCTCTTTTGTCCGGCAAGATGTCCGATAGCAAACCCTGATCCGATGGTCTGCCGCTGATCTTTTGAAGAGGTCTTCCCCTTGCCACGCCTCGCTATCCTGGTGCGTTCTCGCGGGTCCTGCCTCGATGAACGGTGTGTCGGTTCGCCGCGACCTTTTCCAAAGTTTCATTGGATCCGAGTTCGTCGTCTATTTACAGCACCTGTGGTTCGCGCGTTGACTCTACGGTCATCCGTTGTTTCGTGGCCGTTGCGTGCGAGAATCATCACCGTGGAAAAATCAGCTTGGCAGGCTCATTGGCATAAGCACCCTGGAGTGCGAACTGGTGATCAACTCTCTATCGGCGAACGGGCTGCCGATCGGATGCGCAATATGATGGGGTCATGGCCGTTCGTGTTCGGCTTTTTCGCCGTCATGATTGTCTGGGCTGTTGTCAACACCTTTCTCTTCGAGCACATCCTTCACCACAAGGCGTTCGATCCGTATCCGTAC
>DATLTI010000113.1:0-2146 GCA_035533675.1 Acidimicrobiales bacterium
TTGACTCGCTAACCTCGGGGCCGTGACCCCCACCGATCACGATCACGTAGTGACGCGCCCGACGCAAGACGCATCGCATCCACGAAAGAGGATTTTGCGAAGGCTCTCTGGCGTCCCGGTTCTCGTTTTGATCGCAGTTGCTCTTGGCGGCTGCCGGCTGCCGACCTTTGGAGCGTTCCGCGGTGCGACAAAGCAGGGCCAGACAGAGTTCACGTTGTGGTCCTGGCTTGCGATGCTCGGCGTCGCAGTTGCGGTTTTGGTCTGGGGACTCATCTTCTGGTCGATGATCCGTTATCGCCGACGAGACGACAGGATCCCGCGTCAGTTCCATCAGAACATCCCGATTGAGATCATCTACACAGTGATTCCGGTTCTCTTGGTCGGTGTGATCTTCTATGCCACGGTCATCTCAGAGAACAAGGTCGATGCAGTCGCGTCAAAGCCCTCCGAGATCATCAACGTCACCGCCTATCGCTGGGGATGGCGCTTTGCCTATGAGAACTCCTCAGGGGCCTCTCAGAATGTACTGATCCAGACCAGGGCCGAACCAAAGCTGCTTGCCCAATCCGCCACCTCGTCGGAGTACCCGCAGCTCGTGCTGCCAGACAACGCAACGGTGCGCATCGTTCTTGAGAGTTCGGACGTCGTCCACGGCTTTTACATCCCGGCATTCAACTTCAGCCGCTATGCCCAGCCAGGTGTAATCAATGAATTCGACTTCACTCCCACGACGACCGGGGTGTTCCGTGGTCAATGCGCGCAATACTGTGGTCTCTATCACTCCGAGATGCTCTTTAGCGTGAAGGTAGTCTCCCAGAGTGACTTCTCCACCTGGCTATCGGCGAGCCACTCATGAGCACTTCTGATCAAGGATCGTTCTAAATATGGCACTCACGATTGATCGTCCTGTTGTAGCTGAGCACCACGAAGACGAGCACGGTCCATCCGGACTCTTGAAGTGGTTGACCTCAACGGATCACAAAATAATCGGCAAGAGCTATCTGATCACCTCGTTCGCCTTTTTCCTGATGGCCGGTCTGATGGCAATGCTCATCCGTACCCAGCTCTCTGGTCCGAACAACACCGTCGTCTCCCAGCACGTCTACAACGAACTGTTCACCATGCACGGCTCTTTGATGCTGTATCTGTTCGCTGGACCGTTCGCGTTCGGTGGACTTGCCAACTACATCGTTCCCCTCCAGGTCGGCGCACCCGACATGGCCTTCCCCCGTCTTAATGCGCTTTCGTACTGGCTCTATCTCTCGGGTGGGATCACGATGATCGCGGGCTTCTTCACCGTCGGTGGGGCCGCAGACTTCGGATGGGTAGCCTACGCACCGCTGTCTGATGCCGTGAACTCGCCCGGTGCTGGACCCGACATGTGGATCATCGCTCTTATCCTGACGGGATTTTCAGCGATCTTTACCGGCGTCAACATCATCACGACGGTGTTCTATCTGAGAGCTCCTGGAATGACGATGTTCCGTGTTCCGATCTTCACCTGGAACATGGTGGTCACTGGGATTTTGATCCTGATCGCCTTCCCGGTTCTGACCGCAGCGCTCATCATGCTCTGGGCAGACCGACACCTCGGTACACATATATTTACCGTCGCCGGTGGAGGCGTCCCCGTGCTCTGGCAGAACCTCTTCTGGTTCTTTGGCCATCCCGAGGTGTACATCCTTGCGCTGCCCTACTTCGGCTGTGTTACCGAGGTCATCCCGGCATTCTCAAAGAAGCCGTTGTTTGGATACCGCGGAATGATCTTCGCGACGATCTCGATCGCGGCTCTGTCAACTGCGGTGTGGGCGCACCACATGTTCACGACGGGAACCGTGCTCCTGCCCTTCTTCTCACTGATGTCCTATCTCATCGCGATCCCGACCGGAATCAAGTTCTTCAACTGGATCGGCACGATGTGGCGCGGATCGATTGATTTCAAGACACCGATGCTGTTCGCGGTCGGTTTCCTCGTCGTTTTCTTGTTCGGAGGCGTTACGGGCATCTTCCTTGCTGCCCCTCCGATTGACTTTGCCACCCACGACACCTATTTCGTCATCGCTCACTTCCATGAGGTGCTGTTCGGTTCAGCGGTCTTTGGCGGCTTTGCCGGGCTGTATTACTGGTACCCAAAGATCACCGGCCG
>DATLTI010000114.1:0-3657 GCA_035533675.1 Acidimicrobiales bacterium
GCGACAGAGAGCCGGTCTCTCGCAGCTCCTGCGCCCGTTCCGGTTACCCGGAACCCACGCTTGGTCCAACGAGCGGTTACATACCGGTCCTTCTTCTTGAACTTCGGAGAGCCGGCTGCGTTCTTCTTGTCAAAGAACGCAGAGATCGACTTATCAAGATCTCGGAGCACCTGCTGTTCGGGGATGCTCGGCACGGAGCCCAACCAGTCGAGTTCGGCTCGTCGAGTGGTGAGCTCTCTGCTGAACGCGTTATACCGGAGTGTCAGATGCTCGTCGCGCCATGCGGACTGCCACCGCCCGAGTGCGTGGTTCCACACCGAGCGACAGGTGTCAAAGACCTGCTCGAGCGATTCGGCCTGGGATCGGGAGACGCGCAGCCGATAGTTGTACCGCACGGTCATCGAACACACGTTCGTAAACATAACACCTTGTTGTCGCAATCTCGGCCGAACGGCCCAGCGGGGCTATCCCTCTCCACCCTGAAGGACGGAGTCTCTCGCCCCGAGATCTTCGATGACCCTATCGTCACCATGACTCAGCCTCAATCAAGGAAGCCCGCAAAATCCTCGTGATCAAAGGGACCGACGACACTGAGGACGCGAGGACGCGACAACACCTCGGCACAGACGCGTGCGACGTCCTCCCGGGTTACCTCCATCACGCGACGGATTGCCTCCTCGGGGGTGTGTACCTCGCCCTGTAACAACATCCCTGCTCCAAGGCGCGACATGCGAGCGCCTGAATCTTCTAGCGAAAGAAGGGTGTCTGCCTTCACATGGCCTTTCGCGAGATCAAGCTCGCGCTCAGTGATGCCATTGTCAGCGAGATCGGCAAATTCACCTTTGACGATCGCCAGTACCTGATCAACATGATCTGGTGAGGAACCCACTGAGACAGAGAGCAGCCCGGCATCTGCATACGCAACTCGTTCAGAGCCGATCGAATAGCAAAGACCTCGTTCTTCGCGCACCTTCTGGAAAAGTCGCGAGCTCAGTCCGCCACCGAGCACGTGATTGAGTACCGCGAGTGCGTAGCGATCTGGATCGAGACGAGATGGCGCGCGCATCCCAAAGACCACATGAGCCTGTTCGGTTTCACGCCGGGCAACATCGATACGACTGACTGTCTCGCCAGGGGCAATACGATCTGGTGAAGACCCTCCGAGGCTGCCAGAAAAGCGATCTTCAAGACCCTTTGCCAGGCGCTCGTGATCGACGTCGCCTGCTGCGGCAACAATGATGTTGCCGGGGCGGTAGTGATGCTCGCAGAACGCTCTGATCTCCTCGACCGATACCGAGGTAATTACGTCAGGAAGACCAAGCACTTCGCGTCCAAGTGGATGATCGGCAAAGACCGCCTCAGAAAAGCGCTCATAGACAACATCTGCCGGCTCATCGAGGTGCATCAGCACCTCCTCGAGGATCACCTTGCGCTCGGCATCGACCTCCTCCTGGCGCAGTGCCGGATTCCACATGATGTCTGACAAGATGTCGAGCCCGAGATCGAGATTCTCTCCAAGGAGGCGCATATAGAAGGTGGTGTATTCCTTCGTGGTGTACGCGTTCATGTCGCCGCCGACCGCGTCGGTGTCCTCTGCAATAGAGCGCGCTGAACGCGTTGGCGTGCCCTTGAATAAAAGGTGCTCCAGAAAGTGCGATATCCCGGCTTCGACGGGACTTTCATCGCGCGACCCGGTACCCACCCAGAAACCGATGCTCGCAGAACGAACCTCAGGCATGACCTCGGTTATGAGGGTCATGCCTGAGGGAAGTACCGATGACTCGATCATCGGTGATCAACTGCCATGAGGCTGAATCGAGTGATCAGTGACGTGGTCCGCGACGCCGTGGTCCGCGATCTTCACGCGGAGCTGGATCTGCCGGTCCAAGATTGCCGAACTCGCTTTCAAGCTCTGCAGAGAAGGTCTCTTCGAACGAGACGCGCTTGACTCCATCGGTTGCAGCTACAGGCGTTGACTCTGTGGGAGCATGCGAAGGGCGCTCATCATTCTTTTCATTCTTTGGAGCGGGAGCCTGTCCGGCGATCGAAAGGGAGATCTTGCCCTGCGGGTCGATGTCGTCAACGACAACTTCAACGCTCTGGCCAAGTGCGAGCACGTCCTCAACCCGCTCGACGCGTTTGCCTTGACCAAGTCTCGAGATGTGCAACAGCCCATCGCGACCCGGAAGGATGTTGACAAAGGCTCCGAATTTCGTGATGTTGACGACCTTGCCCTGATAGACCTTGCCAACCTCAGCGGTCGGGGGGTCCAAGATGAGCTCGATGCGACGGCGTGCCTCGTTGACCGCGGTCGATTCGGTAGCGCCGATGGTCACGCGACCGACCATCCCGTCGTCATCGACGGCCACATCGGCGCCGGTCTCTTGCTGAATTGCATTGATGACCTTGCCCTTTGGACCGATGATCTCGCCGATCTTGTCGATCGGGACCTCCATGCTGAAGATCTTCGGCGCGTAGGGCTTCACATCTTCGTTCGGAGTGCTGATGGCTGCGAGCATGACATCAAGAATCTTGAGACGTGCTTCGCGCGCTTGGCGCAATGCCTGAGCAAGAATATCTGCAGGGAGTCCATCGATCTTCGTGTCAAGCTGCAAAGCAGTTACGAATTCCGATGTACCGGCAACTTTGAAGTCCATGTCACCAAAGGCGTCTTCAGCACCAGAGATGTCGGTAAGGGTGGTGTAACGACCCTCGGCATAGATAACGCCCATTGCGATACCGGCGACTGGTGCCTTGATCGGCACACCTGCATCCATGAGCGACAGCGTTGAACCACAGACCGACCCCATCGAAGTCGAGCCGTCTGAACTCAGCACATCGGAGACAAGACGCAGGGTGTAGGGGAAATCTTCCTGGGCAGGAATAACGGGAAGCAGCGCGCGCTCTGCGAGCATGCCATGGCCGATGTCACGACGGCGTGGTCCCATCATCCGTCCCGGCTCTCCAACGGAGTAAGGCGGGAAGTTGTAATGGTGGATGTAGCGCTTCGTGTTGTCGACGCCGATCGTGTCGATCAGCTGGTTCATCCTCGGCATACCAAGTGTCGTGACATTGAGCACCTGGGTGAGACCACGCTGGAAGAGTCCTGATCCGTGCGCCGTTGGAAGCAGACCGACCTCAGCAGAGAGCGCTCTGATATCTGTTGGTGCACGACCATCGATGCGAAGGTTCTCATTGACGATTCGGCTACGCACCATCTTCTTGGTGAGTGAGCGGATTGCTGCACGCACCTCACGCTCACGCTCGCCAAATTCACCAGCTAGGTCAGCAATTATTTCGTCGCTGGCATCTTCAAGTGCGTTTGCCCGCTCTTGCTTGGTCGTGATTGCATTCGCCTTGGCGAGCTTGTCTTCACCAACACGCTTGACCGCCTCAAACACGTCATCTGCATATTCAACAAACAGCGTGAAAGGGATCGTCTCTTTCTTTCCGACCTTTGCGACGAGTGCACGCTGGGCGACGATTGACTCCCTGATCCAGGTCTTCGCTGCGTCGAGTCCCTCGGCTACAACCTCTTCAGTGACCTTGGGTGCACCCTGCTCGTAGTACTCCCACGCGCGTTCGGTGCCTCCGGCCTCAACCATCATGATCGCGATCTCCGCGTCATTTTCCTCCGAGAGTGCCCGTCCTGCGACC
>DATLTI010000115.1:0-21236 GCA_035533675.1 Acidimicrobiales bacterium
ATTCAACGGCATCGCCATCATCCCGATGCAAGACCCCGAGGAGGCGGTCAGAGAACTTCGCCGCGCCGTAACCGAACTCGGCATGCTCGGCGCGATGATGCCGTCGAACGGACTGCCACACCTGCTTGGAGCGAAGCCCTACTGGCCGATCTACGAAGAGGCCGAGCGCCTTGGGTGTGTGCTCTCGGTACATGGAGGAGCGCATGACAATTTTGGTCTTGATCATCTGAACATGTATGTTCCCGTTCATGCACTTGGCCATCCTTGGGGTCAGGCAGTCAACTGCGCGAGCATCGTGTTCAACGGCATCTTCGACCAGTTTCCGGGGATCAAGATCGGATTCCTCGAAGGCGGCGTTGCCTGGTTGTTACTTTGTCTCGAAAGATTCCACGCCTCGCACGAGACACATTTTCAGTATCTCCCCCCGGGAGCACACGGACTTCGCGAGGACCAGCGACCCGACCGATACATCATTGAACAGATTCATGCCGGTCGCTTTTTCATTGGGTGCGAGTCCGAGGAACTGACCATGCCCTTCGCGATCAAGATTGTCGGGAATCAGCCGTTTTTCTATTCCTCAGATTTTCCCCATGAGGTGACACTTGCAAGTTGCCGAGCAGACATTCACGAGCTGTTGGAGAGCGAAGAGCTGACCGAGCAGGACAAGATTGGAATCATGTCGGCAAACGCCGAACGTTTTTACGGCTTTTAACCAAAAAGGAGATTCAATGGCAACGAGTCGTGCCGCGGTGGTCACTTCGTATCACCAGCCTCTCGAGATTCAACAGGTCCAAATCCCTAGCCTCGACGGCATCTCGATGCTTGTCCGCATCGATGCATCGACGCTGTGTGGCACCGATGTGCATCGCTGGGAGGGCGGACTTGGAGACGAGGCGCTGCCCTTTGTCACTGGACATGAGCCCTGTGGGTACATCGAGACAATGAATGAGCCGCGTGTGGACATCTTCAACAGGCCCCTCGCGGTCGGAGATCGCATTGTATGGAGCTATGTCTCGTGTGGACACTGTTATTACTGCACCGTTGCACTCCAGCCCTGTCTTTGTCGCGGTCGCGCATCGTGGGGTCACAACCGTTCGGACCAGTTTCCCTACCTGCTTGGAAGCTGTGCGCAGTACATGTACGTCCCTGTCGAATGTCAGATCGTGCGGGTCCCCGATCAGATCTCATCGGCAACGGCCGCGGCCTCATCGTGTGCCTACCGGACCATCATGCATGCCTATGATCGGCTCGGCGCGATCAAGAGCCACGAGACCGTGCTTATTCAAGGAAGTGGACCGCTCGGAATCTTTGCTGCAGCGGTAGCGCGTGAACACGGAGCAAAGAAGGTGTTGCTCATCGGTGCGCCTGCAGGTCGACTCAAGACGGCGAAGCGGATGGGCGTCGACGAACTCATTGATATGGACATCGTCACCGAAGAGTCCGACCGGATTTCGTGGGTTAAGGATGAGACTGGCGGACGTGGTGCTGATGTTGTCATCCAGTGTGCGACGGCAAATGCAGTCCCAGAGGGAATGCGGATGCTGCGCGACGGCGGAAGGTATGTCAGTGTTGGCGTCGGTGGAAAGGCGGCGATGCCGATTGGCGAACTTCCAGGGGAGATGACGCTCTACACCGTTCGATCAGGCGAACCCCGCCATTGGCTCCAGGCGATCGATTTTCTCGATTCGCGTTGGGATTCTTACCCCTTCGAGGAGATGATCAGTGAAAGCTTTGACCTTGACGGCGTGAATGACGCGATGCAGGCGATGGCAAGTTTTCGTGTCGTGAAGGCGGCAATCTATCCAAACGGGAGATAACTCGTTCGTTTCGGTGACGTTCGGGCCCACAGTGAGGTCCCTCGTACTCAAAGATCTGAGGCCAGGATGATCACTGCGGGTTGACCTTGCCTGCAAAGCGCTCAATACCGCGCTCTGTGTAATTGATTGGAGCACCTCTCCTGCATAGGCGACTCGGCTTGAGACCAACGCCGATGACGATGCGATCGCGTCGGTCGTCCATAGCGTTGACACAGTCGGCGTTGACGTTCCGCTTGGATTGCGCGCTCTGGTCTCACCTGAGCGCGAGCGCCTTGAACGAGCGACGGAGTAATCTCTCGCCCGGAGACTGAACGTCAGAGCCATTGGTTTTTCTTACACCTGCCCTCTCAGTTCGATGCCGTGATTTACATCGATCACGCGACTTTGGTAAAACCACTAGAGCCGAATGCGCACGGGGATACGAGAGAGCCGCCCGAGACCTATCCTTTGGGCATGTGACGAGGAGATGTCGAGGCGATCCGCCTTGACAGTCTGGAACTGCTGATTCTGGCCGGTCACGACATTGGGTGTCCTTGAAATCACAGGGAGGCACGAGTTGGTGTTTGGTAATCGCGTTGATGCAGGAAGGCGTCTTGGCGTGCTTTTCAAAGATCGCGAACTTAAGTCTGCCGTAGTTGTTGGAATTCCCCGCGGCGGAGTACCAGTTGCCTTTGAGATTGCCCGCGAGATTGGTGCGCCGCTCGACGTGATCATGGTGCGCAAGCTTGGCGTTCCCTTTCAGCCCGAGGTCGCTATGGGAGCGATCGGTGAAGGCGGCGTCCGCGTCATTGACCATGAGGTAGTCGCGGCTGCACATGTCAGCGATTCTGATTTTGCCAAGGTTGAGCAGATGGAGCGCACCGAGCTCGAGCGACGCGTCGTGCTCTTTCGCAGAGATCACCGGCGTGTCTCGTTGCTCGAAAAGACAGTGATCGTGGTTGACGACGGGATCGCCACGGGTTCGACGGCGCGCGCAGCCTGTCTGGTTGCGGCCGCGAATGGTGCGACCAGCATCATATTGGCTGTTCCGGTAGCTCCCCGAGCAGTCGTGGTCGAGCTTGCCGAAGTCGCCGATGAAGTCGTCTGCCTCGAGATGCCAGCGAAATTTGTCGCAGTCGGAACGTGGTACGCAGATTTCAACCAAACTCGAGATGAAGAGGTTGTCGAAATTCTCCGTCGATCTATCGAGATGCCTCCTTGGAGAGATGATGTCATCGTCGGTCCGGGGATCTCCTGAAAACCACGCTCGCTCGATTTTCATAGGTGACCCGAAACACACCGAAGCTCTGCTGAGGTTGTGATGCCAATGGACTCTTCCGAGGCTCCTCCCTCGAGTGCTATGCCGATCATGGATGAAGCACACGATTCCGGGCGTCGTCACCTACAAGTGGCACGAGTGGTCGCCGAGGAACCAGAGTCTTAGCCAGTGCGCAATCGTCCGTTTTCCAGGCAGACGCGCGGCCTTCGACATCTCGAGGCGGCCAATCATGTCAAGGACGTCGAATGGAAGATTCATCACGGAGAGATTCGGCCGTGACAGATCACGAGATCAGGCGGACAGGGTGACGAGTCGACGAAACGTGAGGTTGATACGGCTTCCGACGGTTCGGTCTGTCTTTGGAATGGAGTGAAGCCAGCATTGTTGTGTCTCTCCACTCATGATGAGCACGCTGCCATGGTCGAGCTCGACACTGACGTTTTCACCGGACGACTTGTGTCTCAATCGAAAAGATCGAGTGGCGCCAAATGATGCGGAGACGATCGTCGGGCGAACACCCCATAGCCTCTCGTTGTCGCAATGCCACGAAACACTGTCCCTGCCATTACGGTACAGATTCGCGAGCGCACAGTCGAAATTGCCAGCGGCCTGTTCGATCGATTTAGCGACTTGCTGTATCACTGGTGGGAAGGGACGAGCGGAATGCATGACCCCCGAATAGGCATAGCTCGTTGGACCGTACCAAGCAGTCAAACGCGGCAACGGCACCTGTCTCCCGAACACAAGTGCGGTCTCTTGAGACCAGTCGAGGCAATTATTCATCTCGGTCAACAGCGCGTCTGCCTCGATGGTGGAGAAATATTCGGGCAGGTAGGCAACCTCGCCGTCACGTGGTAGCAGATTAACTGGCACTACGCGCCAGCCTACCGAGCTTTGACCCTCTTTCTGGATTCAAGGAAAACCTGAGAGGTGAGGCGATTTTTCCGTGTCACCACGCGTGGCTCGAGCGGTCCTCCAAAGCATCGCCACCGCAATGGGCAGTAAGGGAAACTGGTCGCTGTGCTAGCTTTCGCCCTCCGTGAAGCTCATGAACCGCCGGATGTCTTTGACCGAGGGGTCGCTGACTGTTATCGATTCTGGATCGGGCCAACGTCGCGGGTCCAGATTTCATCTGACGCGGCATCGCCAAAAATTTTTCCGTACGGGATCAATTCTTGTTGCGGTGGTGATCTTTGGTTCAACGACCTCCCCCGCCAGCGCCGCGAACATCAGTTCCAACCGGACAAAGATCAGCAAACTCGAAAAGCTGGTCACCTCCCAAGGCGCCTTGGTCCAGTCGCTTGTAACGCGATCGGATACGATCGCTTTCGAACTCGCAGGAATCCATGCAAAGATTGCGCGCAATCGTGCTCTGCTCGAAACAGAACATCGACAGATGGCGAGGGCGGAGGCTGGATTGCGATCACTCGCTATCGCCGATTATGTTGGCCAAGCAGCAGGTAACGCACCGTCACTTGTGACCTTTACAAACAGTGCAGACGCAGCATCGATGATGGCGAAACAGGAGTATCTCGGGGTCGCGAACGGACGCATTAGCCAAGCGATCGCGAATCTTCAGAATCTCCAACACCAGGCAGCTGCGACGACAAGCGTATTGCAGGTACAGGCGGTCGCAGTTGCAACAACGCTCACTCAAGCCACATCTTTGAATCAGGTTGCAGAGAATGCGTTGAATCAGGAGAACGCAGCTCTTGGAAAGTTGACAACCAGCGAGTTGGCAATGGTGATCGCTGCCGACGCCCGTGCGCAGGCCGCGAAATCGAAGGCTGTCGAAAGCCTCCTCGCGAGTCAGCAGCAATCGGCCGCCGCGCAGAGTTCGACTCCGACTCCCGTGACGGTGAGTGTCCGGTTGACGCCGGGTTCATACGCGGACCCACTGCGTGCAGTCAGCGGTCTTGCGCCTGAGCGGATTGACCAGGGCGTCGATTTTCAGGGTTTTGGCCCTCTCTACGCGATTGGTGATGGAGTTGTGATCAGCACCTACAACGGAGGCTGGCCGGGCGGGACCTTTATCTCGTATCGCCTTGATGACGGTCCGGCCGATGGGCTCGTGGTTTACGCGGCCGAGGACATCTACCCGCGGGTTCAGGTCGGCCAGTCCGTGACATCTCAAACTGTTATCGGTGAAATTTACGAGGGCCCAGACGGTATCGAAACAGGTTGGGCACAATCTTCTGGAGATGGCCTCACGATGGCCGGCGCAACTGGGCAGTACGGCGGTGGGAACTCAACTGCATTCGGATACAACTTCTCGCGACTCCTGGTCACGCTAGGTGGCAGAGGAGGGGTCCTTCAGGGTAGTTCAGCATCGGGTTCGCTTCCTTCGGGCTGGCCCCAGTTCTAACGCCGGGTGGACACTGCTCCACTTGGTGATGACTCGATGGCATGTGATGCTGAAACGTGGGGCGGACAGTCAATCTTTGCGACAGGTTCGTGACACAGAGTCGTGACACGGGTTGCCTGTCGACATTCGGCCTGTGGTCAAGAGGACAAAGGCAGATTGGTGCATTTTGTCCGCACCCAAGCTGATGAGGCTCAGCGAGTCATAGGCGGGCTGACCTTGCCTAGGCCATCCGGTGTAGCCAAGAGAGACTGAATCTGGGCCCATACTCTCGCCTTTGAGGCGCCACCTCAATCTGATATCGCCCCTGTGCGACGCGTTCTGAGCGTGTCCTTTTCGTGCCGACATGTTTTTGATGACACATGGAGCAATAATCTTGATTGGGACGGCGTGCCGGGCCTGGCACTCTGTGCATGATACGAGGGGAGGGCGTCCGGATGGCGTACGTGAACGTCCCGTGAGTTTCCATCGGCTCATCGCAGGCGTTGCAGTTCAAGTGATCTCCGCTCTTTCGATTGTCGCGCTCATGCCTGTTTCCTCCGTCTCGGCGTCACAGAATTTGGCACGCATGCCCGCCCGGGGATCGGTCACGCATGCAACTGGCCCATTTGCAGTTATTGCAACCACACCCGCGACCGGGGCTACCGGAGTATTGCCAAGCGCTCCGATCGTTGTGAGATTTTCCGAGGCGCTCTCGCCTCGGTCACCGATGCCAATTCTTGTTCCGTCGACACCAGGTTCTTGGAGCGTGCGCAATTCGGAGTATGTCTTTACGCCTCGTGCAGATTTCATCCCGCTGAGCGACGTCAAACTGACGATCCCAGGGGGCTCTTCGGGTATCAGGTCCGCGACGGGCGGACATCTCGCGCGCACACTCACCGATACCCTCCAGATCGCAAATGGCTCGATCCTCCGGCTGCAGCAACTGTTGTCATTGACAGATTATTCGCCGTTGAGATGGAGACAGGCGCGACCCCGCCTACCTATCAACAACGTCGTTGGCCAACGCGCTGCGCTCTATCGCGTGCTCAACGGGAAATTTTCATGGCGGTATTCGAGTTGGCCAGTCAATCTGCAGGTGCTTTGGAAGAGTGGTCAATACAACGTGTTTACCGAGGGAATGGTGATGTCATTCCAGGCAGATCACGGGCTCGACCCGAACGGCGTACTGAGTTCTTCTCTGTGGTCTTTATTGCTGAACGCGTATCAGGCAAGGCAGATCAACTCTGGTGGATACAACTATGCGCTCGAGAACAAGGCCTCTCCCGAGACGCTGACGATCTGGCACGATGGTCATGTCGTTCTTACGAGCCCCTCAAACACGGGAATCTCCGTTTCGCCGACCGTCGACGGGAATTTTGCGGTCTACTTGCGCTATCGCTCACAGATCATGCGAGGGACAAACCCGAATGGGTCGCACTACGCCGACCCCGTCCAGTACATCGCTTATTTCAATGGCAACGACGCGGTTCATTACATGCCACGAGCGGGGTATGGGTCCCCCCAAAGTCTTGGATGCATCGAACTCCCGCTGGCGAATGCGGCAGTAGCCTGGCCGTATCTTGCATATGGAACCATCGTAAGCGTCATCAACTAGGACGCCCTTGACGTCCCGGAACGCGCACCAGCGAGCGCGATGCACACCGTCCGATCGTTGACCGATCACACCTGCTCTGTCGATTGAAGTTGAAGAACTCCAAATGCGGATGGGCTCAATATCTAGCGAATGATCGTGAGCTCTCCACCAACGAGGTTCACCAAGTGGCCGCTGAATTCCATGCCAGCCTCTGCTGCAAGAAAGAACCGATCGCCAACTGATTCGGGTCCGGGCATTCTGGCGCGTGCCTCCTCAGGTGCCCGCTCGGTTGCGATGGCGCCACCGGGATCGACGCTCATGACGCAGATATTGTGCTCGCGGACCTCCTCGGCGAGATACTGCGAGAGGGTAACCAATGCCTCCTTGGTCACGACGTACGCCAGACCACCGGGAGGCGTTGGACCTCCGCCGCCATAGAGGTTCACGATGTGACCAGATCCCTGACGTTCCATGAAAGGAATCGCGTGCTTGCTACACAGAAATGAACCCTGAAGGTTGGTGCCGATGACCTTCGACCAGAATTCAAGGTCCATATCGCGTACCTTTGGCCATCGCGGTCCGCCCCAGGAAAAATGAGGGACAATCGCCGCATTGTTCACGAGGTAGTCGATGGAGCCGAACTCGTTAAACGTCGTCTCCATGAGCCGGTGGACTTCGTCCTCTATCTGCACATCAGTATGTATCGCAACGACTCTGTTGCCAAAGGATCGGAGTTCTTCTGCGACCTGTCGAATTCCCTCTTCGTCGATGTCACCGATTGCCACGTTGGCTCCACGAGCCGCGGCTCCGAGAGCGATGTGACGTCCAATCCCCATGGCCGCACCACTAATGACAACGGACCGCTCTTTCCAGTTCATCGATGCAAGACCTCCTGTCCCTGCCACCATGAGGTGGCCGAATGGATCCTAAGTGGTTGTTGGGAACTTGGGCGACCTGGGATCTGCGCGAATGATGAGATAGCCGGGGCGGGTAAGTCCAGGGTCTCCGCAAAACGGACCCCGAGTTGGGAACCGACTCAACGTCTCTATGTCGGACCAAGTACACGGGTTTACCTTCGAGCTGGCCTCGTGCTGATTGCGAACCCTCAGTCAGCAGATAGCTCGCGTGGCCAAGCAGGGGAGTGAGACAAAATGAGGGCACTCTCAGATGGGGCGAGGGTAAGAAGAATTCGAGCAATTGCCCAACCAGCCAGTTGTCTTGTAAACCTTGCAGCAGTCGACAAACACACCGGGTCCGCCACTTTGAGCCGGTGCGTAACCCGATGGCAGAGATAGGGTGAGGTCCGATCTCCGCCAGCAGGTTATGGATTGGCATGTCACACTCAGGGTGCGAATCGACCAAATTCCTACCCGCAATCCAAGGCGCGACGCGCAATGGGCCGACGACAGGCTGAATAATGAGTGAACAACCAGCTAAATATCTCTTCGACGCAGATGAGCATGACCGTATTCATGCTGCTGAAGGTCTGTTCGATGAGGGGACGAAGCGGCTCGTGGGCGCACTTGGTATCGAACCAGGCGCTCGGTGCCTCGAAGTGGGCGCCGGGGGCGGTTCGATTGCGGACTGGCTATGTGAATTGGTCGGTGGATCTGGGCAAGTTGTCGCTACAGATATTGACACCCGGTCTCTCGAATCAATTCAAGGACGTTCGAATCTGCAGGTCCGTCGTCATGACATCGTGAGAGATTCTCTCGAAGTTGGCCACTATGACCTCGTGCATGCCCGACTTGTGCTTGAGCATCTGCCCGAGCGAGACGATGTACTCGCCAAGCTCGTGCGCGCGCTCCGACCAGGTGGTTGGATCGTTGTAGAGGATGTTGATTACGTCTCTGGGATCCCGATAAGCGAACTGGGCGCCGTCGAACACGAACACACGCAGTCCGTGCGACTGAGCGTGTTCGCCGCCAGCGGCGTTGCCCATCACCTGGGTCGAGAGCTGCCGACGTGCCTCAGGGCCAAAGGGTTGGTTGACGTCGGAAATGAAGGTCGCGTCTGGGTGATGGAGGGCGGTACAGCGGGCGCTCGCTGGTTTCGATATTCAATGGCCCATCTTCGCGCTCGACTTGTCGGTCCCGACAAGCTGACGGACAAGGAGGTGGACCGCATGTTGGAACTCTTTGAAGACCCCGATTGGGCCGCGTTTTCTCCCATCATGGTTACCGCTTGGGGTTGCATGCCGAGGTAGGGAGCATTTGACGAGCAGGCCTCGATCGATGAGTTGGTTGAGGTGAAGCCGACCCATTCAGGCGTTGTTTGAGCTATGCAGTTTTGTCCGTAAATAGCCCGAATGCGACGAGCCTCAGAATCGAGATCGTCAGCGCGAGGGCTAAGAACACGGGTCTTCCGCGAGTCGAAGGCGAGGCGGCCCTCAAGAGCTCGAAGGTTCGGATCGCCCGTAGCCCTCTTTGGTGGCGAAGGTTGCGTTCCATCGCCTGTGAGCAGGTTGGTGTTGACAGAAGATCTGCCCTCTCCCTGACGGGGGATTGTTGTACTGGCGCGGTCTTTTCATCTGAGTTATCTCAGGTGAACTCAGCCCCGCGGATCAGCCGTCGTCGAAACTCGGGAGATCGCGGCCGATCGGGTCATCCTTGGGCGAGTTCGCGTAGTGGGGCCTCTACGACTTCGCTGAAAGTCGGAAAGGCATGGATAACGTCGGCCAGTATCTCGAGCGGAATCTCGGCGCGAATCGCAAGCGTCAGTTCGCCGATCCATTCGTCGCAATGTCCGCCAATGCCAGCAGCACCGACAAGAACTCCCCTTTTCCGATCAGCGACAAGAACCAATCGGCCAGTTGGACTTGCATCAGTAGTTGCGCGTACGACCGAGCTGAGTTCGACCGAGGCGGAATGAGCGTCCATACCCTGAAGATGCGCGAGCTCGACGGTGAGCCCGACTGACGCGACGGGAGGGTCGGTGTATACGGTCCTCGGGACGGCCCTGTAGTCACCAACTGCAGCGCCACCGAGAAGGTTGGTGACAATGATTCGGCCCTGGTAGTTGGCTGTATGGGTAAAGGGTGCGATGCCAGTGACGTCTCCGGCCGCCCAAACGTGTCGCTGGCCGACAACGCGACCGTCGGGTTCCGTTGCTATTGAGCCCTCATTGAGTTCGATACCCAGACGTTCCAGTCCAAGGCCATCGGTATTCGGGTGGCGCCCCACGGCAACGATGATCTGTTCGACGATGAGCGAGGTGCCATCGTCGAAGTGGACCTCGGTGCCTGACGCGACACGACGCACCGAGCCCACGCCCACGCCGAGCTGAATGTCTACCCCGTCTGCGCGGAGCACGTCTGCGAGGATGTCGGCAACAGTAGGGTTTTCATTCGCGAGGAGTTGGTCCGCGGGCTCGGCGAGCATGACCTCGATGCCAAAGCGCGCGTATGTCTGGGCCAGTTCGCAACCGACTGGACCACCGCCAAGGATGAGTATCGAACGCGGGCGAATTTGCACGGTAAGTGCCTGATCACTCGTCCAGGTCGTTACGTCGCCAAGACCTTTGATTGGTGGCCAGTTCGCGACGCTACCGGTAGCGATAACGAGCTCTGACCAACGGTGATCGATTCCATCTACATCAAGGTGGCCCGGACCGGTGATGACTCCACGTCCGCGAAGAAGTACAGCGCCCTGTTCGGTGAGGCCACGGACAGCGCCGTTATCGTTGCTGTGATCGCTGAGTTCATCGCGTCGCGCGACCGCCGCCATAAAGGCCTGTCCGTCGTCGTCGAGTTCGAGTGTGCTTCCAGTTGCACCAAGGTCGCGTGCGCGTCGCACCAACTGACGGACCTCTGCCGATCGCAGCATTGCCTTGCTCGGAACACATGCTACGTACGGACATTCGCCACCGACGAGATGGGCTTCGACGAGACCGACTCTGAGTCCGGCAGCAGCAGCGCCACTTGCTATCAGTTCCCCGGCGCTCCCAGCGCCCAATACCATCACATCGAATTCAGACATAGCGTCCTCTCTCGTGCCGATTAGACCCAAAGCACCTGTGAGTCTCAAAGGCGGCCCGTGCGCGTAATGCCAAAATTCCCTGGCCTGGCCTGGCCTGGCCTGGCCTGGCCTGGTCTGGCCTGGCCTGGTCTCGATCTCGGTCACGCAGAGGAAATACTCACAGATGAAAACTGTGAAGTCCACGAGATCAATCTGGTGAGGTCCATACCGGGGACAGACAGCGCAGTATCGCGACGTCCGCAATGTATCTCCCGAAATCTCAATGTGTAGTACCTGTCTCTCAAGACGATCTTGCCGGAATCTACTCATTTGAGCACAAGGGCTACCCTGGTTTTGTTCTGGCAGTGGTACCTTGCGACAGCTAGTCTTCTAGTCTTCTAGTCTTCAAGGTGGGTTAGAAGAAATTGACCGTGAAGATTCTCCGTCCTTTGAGTGAATCAGCCCAATGCCCCTCGCGATCTCTAGTCATTGCAAGGGCTCACGCATTCCTTATTCGTCCCCATTGTCGGGACCTTTGGGAGATGAGCGCATTTGGTTACGAGAGGCGGTCGTGAATCTCCGATCGGAATGGCGTTGGCAACGCGCCCACCTCCGTACGCTCAGCTCTAACGAATGGCCACAACAAGAAAGACTCCAGCGCCTGGCTCGTATGATGCGTTCAAAGGGGAGAACATGGATAACGAAAGCAAGTGCCCGGTCTCGGCAGGAGCAAACACCAACTTGGCTGAGAGTCAGGCGAACCAGCAGTGGTGGCCGAATCAGTTGAACCTGAAAATTCTCCATCAAAACTCCTCCCAGTCCAGTCCCTTGGACGAGGATTTCAACTACGCCGAAGAGTTCCAGACACTCGATCTCGAAGCCCTGAGGAGAGACATCGAGACGCTGATGACAACGTCTCAGCCCTGGTGGCCGGCTGACTACGGCCACTATGGGCCACTCTTCATTCGCATGACATGGCACGGCGCGGGCACCTATCGCATCGGCGACGGCCGCGGCGGCGCAGGGTCCGGTGCGCAACGCTTTGCGCCGCTCAACAGTTGGCCCGACAACGCAAGCCTCGACAAGGCGCGCAGATTGCTCTGGTCGATCAAACAGAGGTACGGCCGGAAGATCTCGTGGGCGGACCTGTTGGTCTTCGCCGGTACCTGCGCCCTCGATTCCATGGGACTCAAGACCTTCGGTTTTGCCGGAGGGCGCGAGGACATCTGGGAGCCCCAGGAGGACAGCTACTGGGGACCCGAAGAGACCTGGCTCGGTGACGAGCGATACAGCGGCGACCGAGAACTCGACAATCCTCTCGGCGCCGTTCAGATGGGTCTCATCTACGTGAATCCGGAGGGGCCAAACGGCACCCCAGACCCGATCGCTGCAGCCAAGGACATCCGAGAGACCTTTCTCCGCATGGCGATGAACGATGAGGAGACAGTGGCGCTCATTGCCGGGGGACACACGTTCGGCAAAACTCACGGTGCGGCAGATCCGATCAAGTACGTCGGCCCCGAACCCGAGGGTGCCAGCCTCGAAGAGCAGGGTCTTGGCTGGAAGAACAGCTATGGCACCGGCCGAGGTGGCGACACCATCACCAGCGGATTGGAAGGCACCTGGACCACAAGCCCGGTGAAGTGGGATAACAGCTTTTTTGAAAACCTGTTCGGCTACGAGTGGGTGCTCGTGAAAAGTCCAGCCGGCGCGTCGCAGTGGGCGCCGAAGGAGGGCACTGCAGCAGACACCGTGCCAGACGTCGACGACCCGGAGAGGCAGCGCGTCCTCGTGATGCTCACGACGGACCTCTCATTGAGGTTCGATCCGGTCTATGAACCGATCTCGAGACACTTCTTGGAGAATCCGGACGAGTTCGCCGACGCCTTCGCGAGGGCGTGGTACAAGCTGACGCACCGGGATATGGGTCCATACTCGCGAGGCCTGGGCGCATTGGTCCCAGCCGAGCCACAGCTGTTCCAAGATCCCGTTCCCGCGCTCACCCACGAGTTGGTCCAAGCACAAGATATCGCTGGTCTGAAAGCCAGGATTCTTGCATCGGGCCTGTCCGTTGCCCAGCTGGTCTCGACCGCCTGGGCGTCGGCGGCGTCGTTCCGCGGTACCGACAAGCGCGGTGGAGCAAATGGCGCACGCATCCGTCTCGCGCCGCAGAGGGATTGGGAGGTCAACAGTTCAGCCGAACTCGCAAACGTGCTGAGGACTTTGGAGGCGATCCAGAACGATTTCAACAGCTCCCAGACAGGCGGGAAGATGATCTCGCTTGCTGACCTCATCGTGCTGGGCGGGTGTGCAGCCGTCGAGCAGTCCGCGAAGAATGCCGGGCACGACATTCAGGTCCCTTTCTCACCCGGGCGCACGGATGCTTTACAAGAGCAGACTGATGTCGAATCTTTTGCCGTGCTCGAACCGACCGCAGACGGTTTCCGCAACTATCTAGGACACGGACACCGGCAGACGGCGGAGGAGCTGCTGCTGGACCGAGCACATAAGCTGACACTGACAGCTCCCGAGATGACGGTTCTTCTAGGTGGCATGCGTGTCTTGAACACAAATGTCCAGCAGTCCGAACTTGGAGTGTTCACCAAGCGGCCCGAGGTGTTGACAAATGATTTCTTCCTGAACCTGCTCGACATGAGCACGGAGTGGCAGGCGACATCCGCTTCCGAGGAGACGTTCGAGGGGCGCGATCGCGAGACGGGCGTGATCAAGTGGACCGCCACCCGAGCCGACCTCGTGTTCGGTTCGAACGCCCAGCTCCGAGCGATTGCCGAGGTGTACGCATGCGATGACTCACAGGAGAAGTTCGTAGGCGACTTTGTGGCTGCGTGGAACAAGGTCATGAATCTCGATCGATTCGACCTCTCGAGAACCTAGCGAACAGGTCTGGTTTGATCTGACTCCGATTTCCGTGATTCGCCGACCGGTATCTTGCAATCCCGACGTCGGACCAGAGACTCCGCATTTTTCAACTTCGACCTGATGCATTGGTCGTCGCGGGGCTTCGCACACGGCCGCACCCGACCGGGAGCCGGTCTCCGGCGGTCGTGTTGGTTGTATTCGCGTCACGAAAATGACATCAACTTCGTAGCCAACTCGCAGGAAGGTTTCGGAAAATCACCAGCTTCCTCCGCCAAAGTGGACAGATGACACACCTGACCGAAACGAATACTGAACTTTCCGAGCCAGACCATGCTCTTTCAAATGATGAGGTACTTGGAAATGACTACATCTATCGCAGCAATGAAGCTCAAAACAGATTTACCTTCACGGTCAGCGGCCTGGTCGTCGCCAGCGCACTGAGGAGCGGCCAACAGATCCGCACCGCTCGAATTGTCGCGAGCACTCCGCCCCGCTAAGTACTCTTTATCGTGGCGTTCGATCGAGCATCGGCCGATGAGTAGCTAAAACCTCCGACCCTCCGTGTTATCGAGCCGCGGCACGAGGACTCCCCTCGAGTGGGCGTCGATTGATTCCCTTACAATCGCAAACGTCACCGTGAAGGCATCGGGTCGGTTTAACGACCAAGGATCGACGAAATCGGATGGCAACTCACAAAAAGAGTGCCCACGACCAACTTCGATGATTCACACGTCGCCTGATCCGCGTGACCCTCGTGACGGCAATGTACTCATACGAGCGGTGGATCAGCTCAGAAGACTCGCCACCACATTGATAACCAGAGCAACGATTACGGCCCCGAATAGATACGAGAGCATCGCGTGCTTTAGCGCAATCCGTCTAATTGGTTTCGAGGTCAGGTTCGTATCGGACACTTGAAAAGTCATCCCGATCGTCATCGCCAAGTATGCAAAATCCAGATACGTGGGTGGATCGTTCTCGTTGAAATCGATACCGCCCGCAGGCTTTGCATAATAAGTGCGGGCGTAGCGCAGGGTGAACAGAGTGTGAACGGTCGCCCATGACAACGCAACACTCAGTATTCCCAGCGTGATCAGGTAGTCCTTCGTCGCGCCCATCGTCTTGCCGGCTCTGACGAGAACCAATCCAACAGCTGCCAATAGGGCGACGCCCGAAGCGAGAACGATGAACTCGGACATCCGGACGCTCGGATCCTCTCTGTTCGCGTGAGATTTGGTCTCGGCAGCGCTCAACTTCCAGACCGCGCACCAGATCCATGCCAATAGGCAGGCAATGCCTGCGCTCCAGCCCAACAGTATTGCTGCTTGCCAGAACGTGACCATTGACGCCAGCGCTCCGACGACCGCGCCGATCAAAGCTGTCACCAAAACTCGAACTTGTGCAGATGTCGTACGTGGACGACCAGACGTAGCTGCAGACGTCCCTGGATCAACCAACGAGGTGGGCGCGTACTTTCCAGAATCTTCAGGAGATTTCCACTCAATACTCGATCTCTCCTCGACTTCGTGGTAGCCACGCTCTCTGTACTCGTCTTGGTTCATCGGTCTGTTGCGGAACCGCGTGACGACCTCTTGCTCGGGACGTCGCTGATTCTGTGTCACCTGAAATGCGAGAGATCGTTGATCGGCATCGGTGAGTGGCGGCTGTACCATGCCTCTCGGCCACAACCGGTAGAAGAGAACAGTGTTGATCTCCGCTGCATACAGTGTGATTTCAGCGGCAAGAAAGATCCATGCGATGAGCCCGAGCACAAGACCAAAGACTCCGTAGAGAGCGCTCGCGCCCTTCAGATCATGACCGACTACATATCCCCCGGCAGCCTGAAGGATCGTCCAGGCAACTCCCCCGATAACGACACCGGGAGCGAGCGAACGCGTTGTAACTTGTTTTGGCGTGAGCGTTCGAAACACGGCGAAATAGAGCAGCACATTGAGAACAATCGCGAGCACTTCGCCGAGTGCCCCCAGCCAAATGTTGTGGCTTCCAAATGTGCCGAAGCCAGCTAATGCGGTGGTGAGGCTGAGTCCGATGGCGAGCACGACGAGAAAAATCACGCTCCTGGTCATCCGCGTGAGGTAGTTGGGTCGGACTGCGCTTGGAATATTCCAGATCTGTGCCATTGAGTACAGACCAGCTTGGGCAAGACCAGTCGAGCCATAGACGAGACCACCGATCCCGAAGACAAGTCCGAACACCGAGCTGCGTTTTATTGCGTGGAGATTATGGCCAAGCTGTTGACCGATGATAGGGAACTGGCCGAGTGCCGAGTTCAATACCCGACTTCGATCTGATGGATTGTCAGCAAGCACGATGCCGAGGATCGTTACAAGTAAGAGAAGTAACGGGAATATGGTCACGAACATTGTGTAGGTGATCTGTATCGTGAGATTGCCCGCATTGTCGTCGCCGAATTTTTTCACGACGCCAAAGAGAAATGCCGACGAGGTATGGCGCTGTTGTAGTCCGTCGATACGCCGGATCGTGCCCTCAATGATGTTCATTACCTATGTACTCTCCGATCAATATGGTGGAGGTCGTCGGGTATCAAACCAATCGTGGACGCGTCAGGGATTCGAGCGACAATCGAGCAAACATTCCCACCTCGAACGTGGCCTATCGCTGATTTTGACGAGGAAAGGTCACCTCTTCGAGTAGCAGGTGAAGGGTCGCCGCCACCGGGATTGCAACGAGGGCACCAATAAGCCCAAGAAGGGTTCCGCCGATGAGCGTGGCAATAATGGTCAGTCCTGGTGTGACCTTGACGGTGTGCTTCATCACCCGAGGATTGAGGAGATAGTCCTCAAGGTAGCGGTAGACGACATAGAAGGCCATTGTGGCGATCCCCACCGGAAGGCCCTTGGCAAGAGCAAAAAGGGAGACGATGACGCCGGCGATCGTCGATCCCACCATTGGAATCAGATCAAAGAGCGCAACGACGAGCGCCAACAGGAGGGCATAGTGGACATCAAAGATAAGTAGCCAGACATAGGTCCCGATCCCGGAGATCACCGACGTGACAAGATTCCCCAACATAAAACCACCAACGCGGCTGAACACCTCGTCTGTGAGCAGACCAACTCGCTCGCGTCGGCTGCGCGGAATGAACGAGAGCCAAAGTTTCTTCACTCCAGGAAGTGCGATCAGGAAATAGATCGTCAGCGCGACAACGCTGATCGTCGCAATGCCAAGCGAGAGGAGCAGCTTTCCAGCTCCCAGCACTCCACCGATGGGAATTTTCAACTTTGACTTGCCCTTGAGGTAGCTCGTCAGATGGAGCTTGGCCACAAGTTCACCGCCCCAACCTCTCCCGGAGGCGAGGTTCGCTTTGTAGCGGGGATAGTTCTTCACGAGGCTGTGTACCTCGTGAGAGATTGGCGAGACCGCAGCGAGCACAAATGCCACGATGGCCAACACAAATCCGAGTGTCACGATGACGACTGCCAAGCCACGACGAAGGCCGTGGTCGATGCAGAACTCCAGTATGGGATTCAGCCCAACCGCGATGAATAGGGCAAGTCCAATAATTACGAGCACGCTCGTGATATCAGCAAACCCGCGGGCGAACGCGTAGGCAACCGCTACACCGAGTGCTCCGGTAAGGCCAACGAAGAACGGTGCCCGATGATCAAACGGGCGGCCTAGGACACCGAGGGACTCATCGGACTCTGCGAGTTCCCGCTCGGCGCTCGCTGGCAGGATGAGAACATTCGGAGGAGGCGTCTCCTCAGAGGAAGTCTCCGTTCCTCGAGTCGGAGATCCGCTACTCCCATCTTCAGTCGTCATCTATCCCTCCGGGCTGTTCTTCTACACTCCAACAAAGAGAGACGGCAATCTCTGTTCACTGGCCGATCATCCAACCCGTATCGGGGGTCTGGAGGTGGATGCCCGGTCCTGGTCGGGCTGTCTCAAGGACGGGTCCACTTTAGGGCGGTTCGATTCACGCCAAGAGCGAGGATCGGTGTGCCGTCCAAGCGTCCAGGAGGCGGGTGGTCAACAGACCGTCGAGATAGGCAAGTGCCGCAGCTCCAAATGCCACGTCGGGTTCGATTCCTGCCTCACTTTCTACGAGTCCCCCAAGGAGTTGTTCAAGCGCGATTACTTCATGTGTCGCGTCAGCCACAACGTGTACATCAAAAAATCGAGCCGCGTCATCGGGAAGGCCCAGGCGGCGGAGGCCCTTTGCGTAGCTCGTATTTGGTTTCGTTGAAACCATCTCGAAAAGCGCCAAGTGCCCGACGAGCGCCCCGCGCCAACGGCGATGAAGCCCGAATAATGAGACCAGGTTGACCGTGCTCAGCGTTATCCCAGGGATGCAGTCGATGTAGTGCCCATAGTCGCTATTTAATCCGAGAGCGTCCATGGTTTTCGCAAAGAGAATAGAGTGCATCTCTTTTAATTCACCTTCGCCGTATTCCTCGTTTTGAATGAAGACCAGGGCCGCTTTCGAGCGACCGGTCAGGCGCGGAATAGCCCAAGTATGTGGGTCAGCCTCTTTTAGTTGATAGGCGGAACGATGGATCACGAACTCTCGAAGCTCCTCAATTGTTCCCTGTTCCTCGAAGTATTTCGATAGAGATGGCCCTGACGCAGTCGCGAGTTGCGAAACAACTTGGCGGGCACGGAGATTCTGAGGCATCGGTGGTATGTGTTCGCGTAACGCATTGAGATACCGATGTTCGAGGACCTTTCGCAGTTCAAGGAGACTCGGCTCCCACTCCCATTCTGGATCGCAATCTGGAACTCCCTGATAGCAAAGTTCGTAACAGAGGTAGAGAGCCAAAGCTTCATCGTCATTTGTCAGGGGATCGGTTTTGGAAAATGAGGGCAAATCTACCCATCCTGGTGGCCTGGCAAAAGCATTCAGAACCGCCGCGGAAACAGGGCCCCGAGGACTCGGAGGTGACGCCGGGACGAAGGGAAAGCTAGCTTCCTCTCTAACTTCCAAATCTGGTCCAGCCATCTCGAATATTTCGTGCCTTGCATCAGGAAGTTGGTCAGCGACCGTCACGTTATTCACAGACCGTTACGTGCCACATCTACGCCAATGGACATCGAACTAACCGATACATCCCACACGACAATGGCTGCGAGAGAATTGATCATGACTTGCCTTCCATGGCCGTTTCGATATCTGTGAGATATCTATGAAAGCTGACCAACGAACCAATTGCGTCAGTCATGTCGAACGGCACTTGCTTTTCGCGCAAATACTCGATTTCTGGCCCTGTGGTGAATGCCACAAATTGAGCAGTATGAACCGATGGGTTGATTTGCGTTTCGCTCCGCGCAGACGGCGCGGCGTTCGGCGGAACAAGGTCGGGAAAATGGCGTCGCGTCCGGTAGAACACTGGACCTCAGCTGACTCGCCTCTGCCACACTTAGCAGAAGCCACCACGGTTCCGAGCGGCTGCAAACGAGGAGAGCGATCAACCTCGGCAAACAAGACAGTATCACCGATCGCCAGCGAGCAGCGTCGCTGACCTGTCTCCTATTTCCAGCGACGTACCTACGGATTTTACAGTCGGCGGTCAGTAGAGGTGATGTCCTTGGTTCTCTTCGCTTGAGCATAACAGCTTTCATATCCCGAGACCCCGGAAGACGTCGTCACGATATTCGAGCGTGGCGGAAGAGATCCGGCCAAGAGTCCTCATGGCAACCTTTATCCACCATGGCAATGATGAGTCTCATTGTGACAATCGATGAAGCATCGGCGAAAGGCGCCGAACATCATCGATGATCGCAAAACGTGGCACAAAAGCGTGAATATGATGACGAGTCCTCGCCTGCAATCGCCACATGGGAGCCTTGGCCAACGCGAACGATTTATTTCAACGCGAGACAGTGCGGTACCAATGCGCCAAGCAACCCGTCAGGTCACACGCTCATCACTCGTCAACGTAGTCGTGCCACTGGAGGAGCCAACCGACGTTCGGCGGCTCAGGTCGTCAGCGTCGAACGACAGTGAACAACCCCACGGGAACGACGACTTCGATGACGAGTGATGAGCGTGTGTGCTGATCTGCTATACGATGCGTCGGTATCGCGCTTGGTATTTCTCCGTACGGCTTGATGTCGTCGGGAATGGAGATGCTCATGACCAGTTCTAAGCAAGATCCGACTGAAACTAAAACCTCTGAAGAACAGCAGGACCAAGAGGCCGAGGATCGCTTTGCCGATGAGAGCCCTGCTGAAGATCCCCAGTTCGAGGCGATCGAGGAGAGTGATCCGGACGAAAGTCCCGAACAGCCAGGCGACGAAGCTTGAGCAGATGCCAGGCGACAGAGTCCAATGGCGGTTGAGAAAGGCCTCCAGCAGGTAAGCGCTATATTCGAAGTCGCGAAGCTTGGTAATCGTCGAGGTTCGTCATCGGCCCGGCACCCGCGGCCTTCTCTCGGGCAGCGGACCCGCCGACAGAGGAGTCGTCTATGCGCATCGTTTCAGTGCTGCTCGTCATCTGGTTCATCATTGGGGCCCTAGCCGCTTACCAGCGGAACTACTACAGCGGGCCGGAGGCGAATTGTGCCAAAGCAGGAACAATCGCGGTCACTGTCCTCGCTGGTCCTCTCAACTACGTCGGCGTGAATCCGAAAATCGCATCTTGCCAAGTGCCTGTTCCACAGCCGAGTAAGTAGTCGAGCAGCCCGGATACCGAACAACTGGGCTGATCCGGTGGTGATGGCGTCTGCGTGTCTTCGTTCGGTCGCGAGCTGGCTGAGTCCTTGCGTCGCAAAGATCGGGACAAGAACCCGAGATTCCTCGACCGATAGGTGAGACTGGTTCCATGCCTGAGGGCCCAGAACAAGAAGCAGGAGTTGACGCATCAACGCCCGGCTTAGGTGCCCCAGCCTCTGGTCCCGTCGACGGGCAGAACATCGATCTTCTCGATTCGCGGTCAGCTGGCTGGCGCGCCTACCTCCGTGCGCTCGGTCCGGGTCTAGTCACTGGGGCCTCCGATGACGATCCGTCGGGCATTGCCACCTACGCGCAGACGGGTGCGCAATTTGGGTTTGGGATGGTCTGGGTGGCGCTCATCACCTTTCCGCTGATGTTCGGCGTGCAAGAGATCTGCGATCGGACCGCGCTCGCGACCGGAAAAGGACTCGGCGAGCTCATTGTCGTGAGGTTCGGTCGCCTGTGGCGGGTCGCTGTCGGACTGTTGATCGGCGCGCTCATCATTGCCAACGCGCTCAACATCGCCGCAGACCTCGTTGCGATCGGTGCAGGTATGCACCTCCTCCATGCCGGACCAACAGCACTCTGGGCGCTGTTGGCGGGGATCATCATCATGGTCCTGCTCGTTAGCGGATCGTTCAGCATGATTGCTCGCGTATTCAAGGTTCTGTGCGCCGCGCTGCTTGCTTACGTC
>DATLTI010000116.1:0-12233 GCA_035533675.1 Acidimicrobiales bacterium
AGGTTGCGAACCCATCGGATGCCCTCCGCGTCAAGACCATTTACGGGTTCGTCATAGAGCAACACCCCGGGATCTCCAAGAAGAGAGGCCGCGATACCAAGACGCTGGCCCATGCCGAGAGAGAACTTGCCAGCTGCCTGATTGGCAACTTCAGTGAGGCCGACGATGTCAAGCACCTCATCAACGCGCGAACGCGCGATCTGATTGGTCTGCGCAAGCATCCACAGATGAGCCCTGGCGGTGCGGCCCGGGTGGATCGCACGAGCCTCCAGAAGCGCACCAACCTCGCGTAAAGGCCAGTCGAGGTCGTGGTAAGAACGGCCATTGATTGTCGCAGTCCCGGTATTCGGTCGATCGAGACCCATGATCACGCGCATCGTCGTTGATTTGCCTGATCCATTTGGTCCAAGAAATCCCGTGACGACCCCGGGCTGAACACTGAACGAGAGATCTTCGACGGCGGTCTTGTCTCCATAACGCTTTGTAAGACCCTGGACCTCGATCACAGACGACTCCGTCTCCTCGGAAGAAAAATCCCGCAATAACGCCGTAAACGTTCTGGCGATACCCTAACGCTCCGATCGACAATGCTGGCGGCGCGTGTTTTTCCCGACAGCGCTTTTTGGTGATTCTGCGCTCCACCCTCCACGAGGCGCCCGGTTTTCCACTAGCCTCGTCCGAGCCATGGGATCACTAATCAAAAAACGACGGAAGCGCATGCGGAAAAAGAAGCACAAGAAGATGCTGAAGCGCACTCGCTGGGCACGCAGGGCAAAGTAAGCGCTGCTGAGTGTCTGGTGCCATGGTTGGCACCAAGTTCACTCGCCTGCTGATCGCACCGATTTCGCCGGCACAACCAATGCCTGTTCGCAGCGCTGTTTGACGCGCTCGAGCACCTTTGCGGCAAGTTCGTCTCGCTCGCTATCAGCACATTCAATAAACAGCGATGATCCGCTTCCCGCAAGCACTGGCTCTTTACCGGTCGCGCCTGCAAGCAGATCCTGCCAGTACGAAAGACGCGGCTCTACAAGCATCGCGGCTGGTTCAAGGTCATTCTTTCCCGAGTGATCAGTACTGTTGCCAAGCAAGTCATATGCGCGATATACCGCCGCGGTCTCGATTCCAAAGGGTGGGGTGACAATGACGAACGATTGCTCCAGATAGGGCAATGGCTCGACATGTTCACCGATCCCGGTGACGAGCGCCCGACCTCCAGAGATACAAAACGGCACATCTGCGCCAAGCGTTGCCGCTCTCTCAAGGTCGTCAAATCCGAAGTGACGCAATACCGCGGCGGCATCGGCGGAGCCTCCTCCAAGTCCAGCGCCCGATGGAATCGACTTTTCAAGCGTCACCGCGAACTCCGCTCCGACCATACGAAGAGCACGCGAAACAAGATTCGAACCGTCGCTTGGCACAACGAATCCCAGACGTTCTGTCCCCGCGTGGGTCGTCCATGTGACCCGATCCTGCACCGTCAGGCCCGAGCCTGGTGCGAACTCGAGCCGGTCGGCGAGACTAAGCGTCACCATCTCCGCCTCGATGAGGTGATAGCCGTCGTCGCGGACACCGGTGATCTTGAGGGTTCGAGTTAGCTTTGCGTTTGCGAGTTCAACTGCGATCGTTTCCACCCCGCTAGCTTGCCCCACGCAGCGATGTCGATGGTCTCAGCCCGAGCAGTCGGCGCGATCCCGACAGCGAGGAAGTCCTCTTCGTCGACCATCCCGCTGAGCGCTCTGCGCAGCATCTTCCGGCGCGAGCTGAACCCCGCCCTGATCAACGCTGCAATCTCGCCATATGGAGCAACCTGCGGATCGACAGCGGGATCCTTGAGACGGACAATCTCGATCAGTGAGGAGGCGACATGGGGCTTTGGGATAAAGACCTCGGCAGAGACCTGCCCCACAATCTTTGCATCAGCAAAATAGGAGCGCCGCGCGGTGACGCCGGCAAACGCGCGCGATCCCGGCACAGCGGCAAGTCGCTCTGCCACCTCACGCTGTACCATCACGATCATTCGGGTGATCATCGGTACATGTTCGAGCAGCGTCATGACAAGTGGTGTCGCGACGTTGTAGGGAAGATTGGCAACGAGCGTGTAGTGCGCGTCATTGTCAAGCAGCTCGGTGAAATTGAGCACCAATGCGTCTGCGTGCACG
Organism: Acidimicrobiales bacterium; assembly: GCA_035533675.1. Taxonomy (GTDB): domain Bacteria; phylum Actinomycetota; class Acidimicrobiia; order Acidimicrobiales; family Bog-793; genus CAIVND01. The sequence continues at coordinate 2,160 of DATLTI010000116.1, forward strand.
ACGCGCACATTCTCAGGAACGAGTGACTCAAGGACCGGGATCAGGTAACGATCGACCTCGACGGCAATGACGTCAGCACCGGTCGCAGCAAGCGCAAGGGTCAGTGACCCAAGACCTGCACCGATCTCAACAACATGATCGCCCGCCCCCACCCGGGCGAGCCGCGCGATTCGCTCGACGGTATTGGGATCAGCGACAAAGTTCTGTCCAAGAGCCTTCGAGGGCGAAATGCCATGTTCATCGAGTAAACGGCGGAGTTCCGACCGCCCCAACCGATAGCGGTCACCCATCGCTGAGACCAAAGACCTCGGAGGCGTTTAGCGAGGTTCGGCGGGCAAATTCTTTAGCGTCAAGCCCCTTTCGTTGAGCGAGTGCCTCGCCGATAAGCGAGACAAACGCGGGCTCATTTGGAGATCCCCGGTGAGGCATAGGCGCGAGGTAGGGAGCGTCAGTCTCAATCAATAGACGGTCGGTGGGGCACAGATCAACTGCCAGTCGGATGTCTTCTGCATTCTTGAAGGTTGCAATTCCCGAGAACGAAAGATAGGCACCGAGATCAAGGCACCTACGCGCCTCGTCGGGTCCACCGGTGAAACAGTGAATCACCACGCAATCGGGTCTCGGTTCATTCGCCAGTATGGAAAATGTCTCCTCCCATGCGTCGCGCGTATGCACGACCAGAGTGAGGTCATAACGGAGCGCAAGGGAGATCTGCAGGGCAAACGCCTCGCGCTGTGCCTTTGCAGGCGAGTAGTTGTAATGAAAATCAAGCCCGCACTCACCAATCGCAACGATCGATCCAGGTGGCTTTGGACCAGACGCGAGGAGCGCTCCATTTCGCTCAAGGAGCTTCGGGAGCCACTCGATATCACTCGAGGCGTCGTGAGGGTGCTGGCCAGCTGTTGCCCAAAGCCTTGGCACTAGGCCTTCGTGACGAGCACGTGTCGCAAGAGCAATTGCCTCGAGCGAGGACTCTTCGGTCGTGCCGATACAGATCAGGCGATTGACATTTGCCGCGCGGGAGCGCTCGAGAAGTCCAGGAACGTCTTCAAGGTCGTGCAGATGACAGTGACTATCGGTCCAACCATCCGGATCGTACCCGGTGGTTGACGTTGCAATCGGTGGCTCAGCCAACCCTGCCCCCGTTGTCTTCAAGGCGACGGCGCGGAAAGAGCGGTGAGCCCTTGATAACCGGACCGCTTGGGCGGTATTGACCCCAGCTCAGCTCTCCACCATCAAGACGCGCACGCCCAGGTTCATCGGGTCGACCCTCAAGTCCGATTCTCGCAAAGATCTCCGTGCATGTCTCGGGAAGCGCCGGAGAGGCAAGGATCGAAACGATCCGAAGGACTTCGAGGGCGTCGCCAAGCACCGCTTCGACAGCTGGGCCTGACTCCATCTTCCACGGCTCGGCCTGTTCAAGCGCGAAGTTTGTCTCATGCACGAGTCTCCACGTGGCCTCGAGCGCCTCATGAGGAGCAAACCGTGCCCATGCATCCCTCGCGTCGCTGATCGCCTCATCGGCGATTTGGGACATGGATGTATCCGATGCTGCGCGAGGCAATGGTCCAACGCCATCACACTTGGAGCCGACGACGGTCGTCACGCGTTGCAAAAGGTTGCCGAGATTGTTCGCAAGGTCGGTGTTGTAGCGCGCGATCAGACCTTCATAGGTGAAATCTCCATCATTTCCAAGGACCACGTCGCGCAAAAGGTGATAGCGAAGCGGCTCCACGCCCACATCGTTGGCAAGTGCAACTGGATCGATCTGGTTCGTGCGCGATTTTGACATCTTTTCCCCGCCGACCAAAAGCCAGCCGTGCGCAACGATCTGCAATGGCGGGGTGATCCCCGCTGCCATACACATCGCTGGCCACCAGACTGCGTGAAACCGAAGAATGTCTTTGCCAATAAGGTGATGCACTGTTGGCCACAGTTCTGAAAAACGCTCATCGTCCACGCCGTAACCCGCTGCAGTGACATAGTTGATCAGCGCGTCGTACCAGACATAGACGACATGGCGCTCATCCCACGGCACCGGGATTCCCCAGTCAAAAGAGGTGCGCGTGACAGAGATATCTTCAAGGCCCTGTTTGATGATGCCGAGCGCCTCGTTTCTGCGCGTCTCGGGAAACACCACTCCAGGATTTGCTTCGTACCACTCAAGCAGTTGGTCACTAAAGCGCGAGAGCGCGAAGAAATAGTTCTCTTCGACAAGCCACTCCACCGCCCGCTCGTGCACCGGACAGCGCTGTCCTTCAAGAAGTTCCTCGTCGGAGTAATACGCCTCGCACGAGACGCAGTACCAACCCGAGTACTCTCCTAAGTAGATGTAGCCGTTGTCATATATCGCCTGCATAAATCGCTGCACCGTCTCGATATGGCGCTCATCGGTAGTCCTGATGAAATCGTCATTGGAGATCTCGAGCACTTTCCACGCTTCGCCGAACCACGCACTCGCCTCGTCAACCCATGCCCTCGGCGATTTCTGTCGATCCTCGGCTACTCGGACAATCTTCAGTCCGTGCTCATCTGTACCCGTGAGAAAGAAGACCTCGTCACCGATGCTGCGATGCCAACGGGCAAATGCATCGGCCGTGACCGTCGAATACGCGGTGCCAAGATGAGGACGGTCGTTGACGTAATAGATCGGAGTTGTCTGGAAGAAAGAATCAGGCACTTTTGTAGCGTACCGACCCAGAGGCAGTTCTTTTGCCAGCGCGGAGCTATTTCGCCGTGGGCTCCGTGCTCAGTGCCGCCTGATAGGCAACGCGATGGGGAACTTCGAGCAAAATCTCGAGCGCACTCGCGGCATCGCGTCGACTCAAGCCCGCCTCGATAAGACGCCCGAGTTTGTCGATGAAATCTTCCTTTGAACCTGCCAGTTGTGCCTTCGCGGGTCCCACCACGATGACGTGCTCACCCCGACGTTCGACATCGACACGGACGACGGACTCCGCGAGCGTGCCGCGCCAGACCTCCTCATGAAGCTTTGTCAGTTCTCTGACGATTGCGATGTTTCGATCGGCGCCACAGGACTCACGCAGCACCTCGAGAGTTTCCCGAACTCGCAATGGAGACTCATAGAGAATACTCGTCACCTCGGATGTGGCGATGACATCGAGTCGCGCCTCGCGGCCGCGCCCCTTGCGGGGCAAAAAGCCCACGAATGCAAACCGCTCTGCGGGAAGTCCGGAAATACTCAGTGCGGCTATTGCCGCCGAAGGTCCTGGGATGGTGGAGACGACGAGTCCCGCGCCAACAACGCTCGCCACGAGACGTTCTCCCGGGTCAGATATCACTGGTGTGCCAGCGTCACTGACGAGTGCAACCAACTCGCCCCGAACGATCCGGTCAACAATCTCGACTGCCCTTCCTGCCTCGTTATGCTCGTGCAGCGAGAGCAGTCGTTTTGGCTCAATCCCCAACTTTTTGAGCAGCTGCCCGGTGTGCCTCGTGTCTTCACAGCAGACAAGGTCGGCGTGGCTCAAAGTTTCGATCGCGCGGCGACTGATATCACCAAGGTTCCCGATCGGTGTCGCGACAAGCACAAGCGAACCGGTAGAGCCGTTCTGCTCGCTGATTGGCTCTTTTGCGTCGCGCGTCAACGGATCTACGGATCGGTCAGATCCCACCTTGGTCATCGGACCTCAAGGTGGTCGCCAAGCTCGAGACCCCAGCGAGCAAATGCTCCTCTGGCTGCGACAACGAGCAATGCGTCGGAATGCTTCGTGACTATCGGCTGCCATGGGCCAAATGAGCAGAGTGCCTTGACCACGCGTTCGGTATCAAGCGATGCAACATCAGCACCTTTCGCGCCCGCAAAATGGAGACGTTTTGCCTGGATGAGCTGTGCACCAATCGGTGAGCCAACGGGAATGCGGGTTAGAGGAGCCGCGGAGACGCCATCACAGCTAGCAAGCACCTCGCCATCTTTGAGAAGCCACGCCATCACACTCCTCCTTGAATCACTATGGTACTGATCGACAGCCTTAGGGTAGCCAAAGCAGAGAGAGACAACCGCGGCCTCGCTCACCAGTCAAAGTCCTGATTGTGAAGACCTCTGGCATCTCGGCTACACTTTGACCTCCATGTCAAAGAGAACCTCAAAGCGAAAGCTCAGCAAGAAAAAGAAGGCAAATCACGGCAAGAAGCCGAACTGCGGTCGGGGTTAGCCCGCTCTGCATCTGATTTGTCCCGCGTTCGCAACGGCGGATATCGCTGATCTGTTTTCGAACTTCATCAAATACTCCGACGGTCTTCTGGTGTCGTCTCCTCGCGGTCATTCGTCGCATATCTCGCGCCACCACTTGCCCGTCTGACCGCTCATTCACTCGCCTAAGAGAGAATCCCTGCACCTCTCGCGAGTTCAAGCAGCGAATGCTCAGGACGAGCGCCGAGATGGGAGATCACCTCGGAGGCCGCGAGCGCGCCGAGTTCAGCACCGATGCGATAGTCGCCCTCTCGAACGCATCCATAGAGCATCCCCGATGCGAAGAGATCCCCCGCTCCTGTGACATCGACGACCTGCTCGACTGGCACTGCGTCAATCTGGACCATTCCCTCCTCCCAGATGACGACCGCGCCGAGTTCAGATCTCGTGACGACAACTGCCATATCTTGATGGCGAAACCGCTCAGCTGCCTTGTAGATGTCACCGCATTCGCCAAGACTCAATATTTCATCGTGGTTCGAAAAGAGCAGGCTGATATCAGGAAGGAGCCCGATCAGTGCCTCACGGTGTCGATCGACCACAAATGGATCAGCAAGTCCAAGGGCGAGGGCAGTTCCGTGAGTCTTGGCCGAGGCGATCAGCGATTGCACGATCTCGTCTGCCCCAGGGAAATCAAGCAGGTATCCGTCGAAGTAGCACACGGCACAATCAGCAAGCAGGTCCTTGGAGAGATGTTCGACGCGCAGTTGCCCAGAGACTCCGAGATGCGTTGCCATGGTGCGCTCCTGGTCCGGAGTGACCATTACATAACATGCGCCCGTCGCCGAGCGCCCGTCGCCATCGGTGATCTCCGTCAGCATTGGGTGAACTCCAGCGGACCTGAGGTCATGGGCATAGCGCTCTCCGAACTCATCTCGCGCGACCGCTCCGACAAACGCGGGTCGGCCCGTAAACGAAGCGATGCCCGCAGCTGTATTGGCAACTGTTCCGCCAGAGACGAGCTTTGCCGCGCCAAGCGTCGCCCGTGCGCGTGTCGCGGTCTCATCATCAATCAGCGTCATCGTTCCCGCCGCAAGACCAAGTTCGGCGACTGTCGAAAGATCTGCAATGGAAAGGTGGTCGATCAAGGCAGTACCGACGCAGATAACGTCAAATTTTCGATCTTTGGCAAGTTGGGAGATGAGATTCATTCGCGTAGTCACGAACTGAAACGCTAGTTCGATATCGATGATTTTCGAGGAAACATAAGGCAAATTCTGTGTCCAACAGGAATATTTTCTGCCAGGTTTGGGGAAAATACTAACTATCGTTGTGCCATGCCCGAACCAAGAGAAGATGAAGATTTTCGCCTCCCGCGAAACGTCAATCCAGTTCGATACATCCTTCGTCTCACTCCCAACCTTGAACAGGCAACGTTCGATGGAACGGAATCACTCGAACTCGAAGTACTCGAGACCACCCAATCCATCGTCTTGAACGCCTGCGATCTCGCGATTGAAAGCGCAACGGTCGAACCAGGTTGGGATATCGCTGGCGAGCGAGATATGAATGCTCCTGTCGCCGAGATTGCTATCGACGCAGAACTCGAACAAGTCAGTTTTAGGTTCCCGAAAACTCTTGCACCAGGCGTTTACACACTTACGTGCAACTTTCGCGGGGAGCTCAACGACAAGCTCTGCGGGTTTTACAAGAGCACCTTCGTAGATGACACTGGCACACTTCAAACGATTGCCACGACTCAGTTTGAACAGACCGATGCGCGAAAAGCATTTCCGTGCTTTGACGAGCCAGACCGGAAAGCAATCTTTGACGTCACTCTCGACGTACCGAATGCGATGACTGCAATTTCGAACGGCGAGGAGTTGTCGAACATCGATCTCGGAAATGGCAAGCGGCGCGTCCACTTTGCCGAGACAATACCTATGTCGACCTACCTCGTCGCGTTCATCGTTGGCAGACTTGAATCCACAGAGCCAGTAGACGTGGACGGAGTTGCTCTGCGGGTCTACACCGTTCCAGGCAAACTTCACCTCGCCGGACACGCGCTCGAATCTGGAGCACATTCGCTGCGCTTTTTTGCGGAGTACTTCGACATCCCGTATCCGGCTGCGAAGCTCGACCTTGTGGCGCTTCCAGACTTTGCCTCAGGTGCAATGGAAAATCTTGGATGCGTAACGTTTCGCGAGGCAATTCTGCTCGCAGACCCCGACAACGCTTCGCGCGTTGAAATTGAACTCCTCGTTGAGGTCGTCGAGCACGAGATCGCGCACATGTGGTTTGGTGACCTTGTCACCATGCGATGGTGGAACGGCATCTGGCTGAACGAGGCATTTGCAACTTTCATGTCGCGCCTCTGTCAGGATGATCTCCACCCAGAGTGGAATACCTTTGTCTCGTTCAGTCGCTCAAAATCGGCTGCATTCCACATCGATGCTCTGCACGCGACGCGACCAATCGAATTCCCGGTGCGTCATCCTGATGAGGCATCAGCGATGTTTGATGTGCTGACGTACGAAAAAGGTGCAAGCGTGCTGTGGATGATCGAGCAGTACCTCGGTCCCAACCAATTCCGTGACGGCGTGCGAAGGTATCTGAAGTCGCACATCTACGCCAACACCGAGTCCGAAGACCTCTGGGATGCTATCGAATCTGCGGCAGGTGGCACACCGGTTCGGGCGATTATGGAATCCTGGATCTTCCAGGGCGGTTTCCCTTCCGTTGACGTTCACCCGAAATCCAATGAATCACCAGCGACGTTCGAACTCTCTCAGGCGCCGTTCTCCTATCTCCCGAGTGCACCGCGCGGAGATTCTGCGATTGGACATGACTGGCTCATTCCGATCATCGCTGCCCCACTTGAAAACCGCGATCAAAACACCCGCGCAATTCTTGGCTCAGCTGTTCTCGAGGTCGCCGTTGAAGCGGGCCCCCTTCTCGTCAACGCTGGTGGTTCAGGATTTTTTCGCGTCAACTACGACCAGGCCAGCTACGCGGGCCTTCTCGCGAATATCAAGCAACTTCGTGACATCGAGCGGTTCAACCTGACCGATGACACCTGGGCTTTCATTGTCGCTGGTCGCTCAGACCTCGTTCGGCTCGCGGAACTCGCGACGGCTCTCCGCGAAGAGCGAGATCCGTTCGTCTGGTCAGTCATTATCGGAGCGATCGAGACACTCAACAACTTGATTCCACGTTCGAGACAAGAAGAGCTCGCCAATTTCACCCGAGCGCTCTTGGGGCCATTGCTTGAAAGCACCGGATGGGAGCCCTCCGGCAGCGACGATGAGCAGACCCCGCTACTCCGATCATCGATGATTGCCGCGCTTGGCACAATCGGGCGAGACGAAACAGTCTTCAAACATTGCCAGGAGCTTTTCGACCAGGATCACCACAACCGCAAGGCAATAGACGCAAACCTCGCCGGATCGGTACTCGGTGTTGTTGCGACCCAGGCAGACGACACAGCGTTTGAACAGATCCTCGAACGCTTTCGCAACCCACAAAATCCCAATGACCAGAAACGTCATTTGAGCGCTTTTGCCAGGCTTGGCGATCCTCGCCTTGTCAAAAAGATCCACGAAATGTGTCTCACAGAGATCAGATCCCAGGATGCGCCATACCTTCTTCGACCAATGCTCCGGAACCGGAACATCAATCAGCAGACCTGGCGATTCATCTCTGACAATTTCTCGGAGATCCGCAAGCGGTTTCCCGACAACTCTATTCTGCGGATGCTTGAGGGTGTCAGCGCCCTTGCCCAACTTGATGATCATGGTGAGCCATTGCTTGCTCGCGAAGTCGAGGAGTTTTGTCTCGAAAATACCGATGCCTCCGAACGAAAGCTCATAGAACAGATCCTTGAGCGACTCGCGATCAATATCCGGCTCGCACAGCGTCTTCAGAGCGAATGGTTCACAATCAGTTAGCGAAATCACGGATATCCGAGATACGAGACTCAATCGCGCCAACAGAGACGGTCAAAGACGATTAGTGATGCCCAAGCCCAAGTTCGATCGACTTTGCAAGTAGCAACGAGACCGCTACGAGCAAGTATGCGAACAACATAAAAAGTACCGATTTGCGACCACGCGACAAGTTTGCTGGTCGTAGCAACACCGATGGTGGCATCTGCCAGCGCTCGCGCACGGATCGAGTTCGTAACTGGGGGTGGAGTTTCTCTTGTTTTTTCGACCCAAGAGCGAGCGTTATTCCTGAGGCAACTCCCCCGATCCCAGAGACGACGAGAATGTCAAAAAGGATCGAGGTGGGAACCGTTGGAAATACGGTGGTGATCATCAGAACTGCGGACATTCCGAGGAGAATCGTAATGACAAGGCCCGCAACGATATTCAACCAGGGCGCGTTGACCCATGGGCCCAGCACCTCGCGGTCATTGCAGAGAAGCAGTCCGAATACCATTGCCAAAGGCAGCAAAATTCCCGCAAAAGCCTGAACTGCAAGAACAAATAATCCGAGCGGCGCGTGCGGAATCAGCACGATTGCCGCAGCTAGACCGATAAGGATTGCAAAAGAGAAATAGAACTGTTTTGCCTCTGCAAAACTCCGATTTAGTGATGAGCGCACACCAGCCATGTCTCCATATGCGTAGGCCGAAGTCAGCGTTACAGATGCCGCGCCAACCATTGAAGCGTTCAGCAGAATTATTGCGAATAGCGCGCCCGCCCCACTCCCTACCGTCTTGTCAAGACCAATTGCAACAGAAAGTCCGTTGACAAAATGACCAGCTAACTGCGCATGTCCTGAAAATGCAAACGCTGTGGCAGAGATGATAAGCGTCGCTGCAAAAACGGTAACCGCCGACCCGATGACCGTATCCGCTCGTTCGTAATTAATCCACCGGGGAGTAATCTTCTTGTCGACAATATTTGACTGTTGAAAGAACAGTTGCCATGGTGCCACGGTCGTCCCGACGATACCAATTACAAAAAGTATCGAGGTCGAGTTGACTCCACCCGCAATCTTCGGTGTGACATATCCGTGAATAATTGGACCGGCGTGAGGATGCGACAGAATGACAAGGGGAATTACCAAAAAATTGGCAAACACGAAAATGAACATGAAGCGCTCCCACCGACGGAAACTCCCTGACGAGGAAATAGCAACGAGTAATGCGGCCGCGACAGGAACGCTTACGTACTTCGAAATATTGAAATAACCCAACGAAAGCGTTACGCCTGCAAACTCTGTGGCTATTGTCAGGAAATCGAGGAGAAAGAGGCCCCCAATGGAGACGCGGGCCCACATCTTTCCAAGCCGTTCTGCAATGAGCCGGTAGAGTCCCACTCCGGTAACGGCGCCTAGGCGGACCACCATTTCCTGATTGATGATGAGTACCGGAATGATAAGAACCAGCGTCCACAGAAGGCTTGTTCCATAATTCTGTCCCGCCTGCGCATACGTAGAGATTCCGCCGGCATCGTTGTCGCCAACCATCACAATGATTCCCGGACCAAGTACGGCGAGCAGAGTAAGCAATTTCCGCTTCAACGATTTCTGCGTCACCATCTCTTCGTCGCGTAGAGTTCCAAACGCGCCGCGAATTTCAGTACTTAAGGCGGCAGGATTATGTCGCTCGGTCTTTCGGTTTCCCTGGTCTGACATGAACAATTCACCTCCCTTACGCGATCGTGCGGCACTGACCTTTCACGACGCGCCCAACTCAGTAAAGGAAGGAACTGCCCTAATGGCTCCGCTTCAGGAGGCGCGCGAAAAGTTGGTTCGATAACCAATAATCGGTGGTCAGCACTCCTCCTTCATCGGGCCCGTTGAAGCCACACGTAAGAGAGGAAGGACTTCCGGTGGGCGCCCGGAACCGCCGCTGCGCTCGGGAATTTCCAAGCACCTCGGCGCACCTCTCTCGTCAGAGCTTTGGCACCCGC
>DATLTI010000117.1:0-5226 GCA_035533675.1 Acidimicrobiales bacterium
CAGACCTGCGCGCTGGATATGACCTTTGCCGCTCCCAAAGGGGTGAGCATGCTCTTTGCGCTTGGCAGCGATCAGGCGCGAGCTGCGATTGAGCTCGCGCAGAGAAACAGCGTCTTTGAGACGATGGACTTTGTCGATCGAAAGATCATCTCGGTGTCACGCCGAATAGCCGGAGTCCGCAACCTGCGGCGCGCTCGCACCATCGACCAGGCGGTCTTCGAACACCGCACAAGTCGCGCCCTTGATCCACATCTGCACAGTCATGTGCTGGTTCCCAATCTCGCCTCAGATGACCAGGTGTGCTGGAGTGCATTTGACTTCCGGCCGCTCTATATCCACGTCGGTCTGCTCGGTTCTCTCTATCGATCAGGTCTACGACATCATCTCTCATCATCGCTCGGCGTGCGTTGGCGTGAGATCCAGCCTGGCTGGTATGACCTTGAGGGGCTCTCGCCGCCAATGATCCGCGCGTTCTCCCAGCGCCGCCAGGAGATCTTCAACGAAATTGCGGATCGTGGTCTCTTGAGTCACCGGGCAACCATGATCGCGGCTGGCCGCACGCGATCTGTACGCAAACTCGGAGTCGGCTATGACGAGCTGCTCGAGGGCTGGAGGACACGTGCCCATCGGCTCGGTATCTCAACCTCGCGCCTTGAAGAGATGACCGGGAACCGTCAGATCAAAGGCGATGAGCTTGAGCAGCAGATGGAACGGATGATTGCGCGATTTGGCGCGAACAGAGAGAGGGTCACGCTGTTTGAACTGCTTCACCGACTCGCCGATGGTGTTCGCTCTGGCACCTCGGTCGCTGAACTTGAGTCCGGAGTCGAAAGAGCGATCGCATCTCAGCTCATCCCGGTCCCACACGATCTCTGGCCCTATGGGCCACGGCGAGGTCGCGTAGTAGATCGCGAGCGTTTGCCCCATGTCGTCAAGTCAGCTCGGGCGATCACCTCTGAACGTCACGAGCGTTCGGGTGCACGATTGTCCCATGCCAGACCGCAAGAGCCCCGCGAGTCGGCCCTGTACTGATCGGCACCTTGCCAGCTATCAGGAGTGAGCGAAATAGGGGACGAGTCGGCAGTGGTGTGGCTCGGCCCCGATGATCACGGTCGCCTCACCAGGAGGTGGCACGGCGATTGCATCGAGCGAGAGGCGTGGCTCTCTCGTCATGCCAATTTGTGTGCCGGTGCCTACCCAGCTCCCAAGGTGTCGACGCTTTGTCACAGAGATGCTTCGCACGTAATGCTCCCCGGCGAGGGCCGAGATATTGGAGAGCGTTGCACGGTCTCCAATCCCCCCGAAGATGACCTTTGCGCCGAACAGCGAGAGAAATCCCTCCCCCGCGATTCCCCAGCGCGAGCGCGCCTGAGAGAGATCTTGCAGACTCGCGAGAGTGACGATGCCCTGGCTTGCTCCCTCTGCAATCAATACGGGAAGGTCGTGCAGCGGAGCAATGTTCGCGAGCTCGTCGAGGATCAAGAGCACTCGAAATGCCTTCGAAGGATCAAGCGACGAAAAGCGCTCCGCACTGTAGGAACGAAGGTCGCGGATCAGACCAGCGATGAGTGGGGCGATGTGTGTTTGATGGTCAGAGGGGGACGCCACATAGAGCGTCGATGGGCGCTCGACAAAGTTCTTCCAGTCGATCCCGGGGAGCAGGGTGCTCGCAAGCGTCGCTCCCATCCGGAAGGCCGAAAGGACGCCCGACGCGGTGGACCAGATCCCGCTCTGTTCTCGCGAGTCGGTCTCACGGATTCCAGCGAGGAGATCGAGAGCGAGATTGGCATCTCTTCTGGCGAGAACTTCGACGAAGTGTTCCGCGTCGCGACGGTTAACTGCCTGGACGACGCGAGCCATCGGAGACTCGTCAAGTGCTGCTGCATGGAAGAGCGTCGCGAGAAGTGCAGAGGCGCGCTCGCGCCAGTGTGAACCATCGCGATCTGATCGGTTTCCTGTCGCGCCGACCATCGCGTCTGCGGTCAAAACTGCACGCTCCCAATTGCTTGCTGAGTGCAAAGGTGACCAGCCGACGCGTTGTACGTCTCTTGCAGAGACAAGCGCGTTTGTTGGATCAAAGAGAAAACATGGTCCAATATCGGCACGAATTCGGTTTGTAGCGTCAATCACGTCAGATTTTGTGGAGACGGAGATAACGCTGTTTTTTGCGAGAATTATGTTTGGAATGATGATTGTCGTTGTCTTTCCCGCGCGCGGTGGACCAAGAACAAGCGCGCAAATTTCAGGCGCGCACCACAACGGACCATGCTCACCAAGACCGAGAAATATGCTTGAAAACTGCTGGTCAAAGCCTATTTTTTGTGGATTCGAATTTTGTGTCATCTGTGTTTTGTCACTTGCATTCACCCGTCGAGTGCAATGTTGTTAACGCGCGCGCGTACCGTTTGCGCTACCGATTTCTATCGTCATTAAGTTGCAACGTTGAAAAACCGATCGGAGCGCGCGAAGCGCGAATAAATAAAAAATGCGCAATGACACGTATTTACCTGCATGTACTGATTATTCTTTACATCTAGCGAATCAGGGGGGCCGGAAAATGTTGTTCGGCAGTTCTTGAAGAGCTGAACAACTAGCCCCATGCTACGGAGGAATGAGTGAACAGAACTGAGCTAGTCGAAGCGATTAGTGCTGATACCGGAATAGCGCGTCATCAAGCAGATGCCGCGATCGATGCGTTTGTCTACGAAGTCACCTCGAGCATTCGTTCGGGTGACGCGGTGCGTGTTACCGGATTCGGTACTTTCAAACTTCGAGCGCGTAAGGCCCGCAAAGGTCGCAACCCCCGGACCGGAACGGCTGTTCAAGTCAAAGCCTCCAAAGGAATCGGTTTTACGCCTGGCGTGAAACTGAAGCAGGACCTCAATTCAGTTACACCATTGGAAGTACCCAAATCCGCAGCGCCTGACAAAGAGGCTGCTGCTATGAAAGGAGCACCTGTGCCAACGAAAGTTGCCGCAAAAAAGGCGCCCGCTAAAAAGCGTGTAGCCAAGAAAACAGCAGCAAAGAAGGCTCCCGCGAAAAAGCGTGTAGTCAAGAAGGCAGCCGCGAAGCGCGTTCCTGCGAAGAAGCGCGTAGCGAAGAAGTCGGCTGCAAAGAAGGCTCCTGCCAAAAAGCGTGTAGCCAAGAAGACAGCTGCAAAGAAGGCTCCCGCCAAAAAGCGTGTAGCCAAGAGGGCAGCACCGAAGAAGGCAGCCAAACGCGCTCCTGCGAAGAAGCGCGTTGCGAAGAAGACTGCTGCAAGGAAGGCCCCTGCAAAGAGGCGTTAAGGCTCTTGTTGGTGGAGTATCAAAGCGACCCCGGCCCTGGGCCGGGGTCGCTGCTATCTACGGCTCACTGGTGAACTCTCGACCCTAATGGGGCTGTGAATATCACACCTGCAGCGCAGTGATTCTGCTGAGCTGTGTGTCGGTGACGACGAGTGTGGCTCAATTGGGGATTGGCTTCGTGCCTTGAGTACTGAACCGTTAGGAAGCTGCTGGGGCCTCTTTGGCTCGACGTAGGTGCCGGTCGACGAGAGGAGTCAGATGATCTTTGTCGGAGTGGACTGGGCCGAGGCCCACCATGATGTGCACGTGATGAATGAGGACGCGAGACGTCTCGGTGGCGGACGTCTTCCCGAAGGGGTCGAGGGGATCACCCGGTTCCATGAGCTCGTCTTCGCGCACGTCGAAGAGCCAGGTGAGGTGATCATCGGGATCGAGACCGATCGCGGTCTGTTCGTCGCCGCGCTCGTTGCCACGGGCTACGCGGTGTTCGCGGTGAATCCGATGTCGACCTCGCGCTATCGGGAGCGCCACTCGAGCTCCGGGGCAAAATCAGACTCTGGTGACGCGAAGGTGCTTGCTGACATGGTGCGCACCGATCGGCACAACCACCGTCTCGTCGCCGGGGACTCCGAGGCGGTCGAGTCGGTCAAGGTCCTCGCCAGAGCGCATCAGTCGATGATCTGGTCGAGAGGGCGCCAGACCAACGCACTTCGCTCGGCGCTTCGCGAGTTCTATCCGGCCGCGCTCGTCGCGTTTGACGACCTGGCGAGCCCGGACGCTCTCGAAGTACTCCGGATCGCTCCCACTCCCAGCCTTGGGTTGGCCCTGTCGCGATCAAAGATCGCGAGCGCACTGCGCCGTGGAGGTCGCAAGCGTCGCATTGAACAGAGAGCCGAAGAGATCCAAGAGGCGCTGCGTTCTCCCCAGCTGTCGGGCTCTGTGGTGGTGGCAACCGCGATGGGTGTCTCGGTGAGCGCGTCGGTGGCGGTCATCGCGACGATGGCCGATCAGATCGCGCATCTCGCGAAAGAACTCGAAGCGGGTTTTGAACAGCACCCGGCCGCCAAGGTGGTCCGCTCCCTGCCAGGACTGGGGACCATCCTCGGCGCCCGGGTGCTCGGCGAGTTCGGCGATGAGCCGGACCGCTACGCCAGTGCCAAGTCTCGCAAAAATTACGCCGGCACGTCACCAATTACCAGAGCATCTGGCACCAAACGGGTCGTGCTGGCGCGCTATGCACGCAACCAACGTCTCGCCGACGCGATCTACCAATGGGCGTTCGCCTCGCTCAACGCATCCCCAGGAGCCCGCGCCCTCTATGACGCCCACCGGGCCGCCGGAGACACCCATCACGCGGCCCTCCGATCACTTGGCAACCGACTCGTCGGCATTCTGCATGGCTGTCTCATCCACGACACCCTCTACGACGAGCGCATTGCCTGGGGACACCGGTCGGACAGCAAATCTGCCGAAGCAGCCTGACAAGTTAGGACCGTGGGATATCTAGAGCCTGTCGATCCGCTTGAACCCCTCCGCGTATGCGATGCCCTCCGGCGCTCCCGCCTCTGCAAGGCGATCTGTGATGCGGAGCCGGAAGGTCTCACGCTCGCTCTTCGCGGCTTCGGGGTCGCCATCGCTGATCTGCATTGTCGTGTGGAACTGGCTTTGGTGCTCCAAAAGTGCGGCGATCTTCGTCTCTAATGAGCTGGTCACGTCTTCGAGGTGGTCGACCTCGTCTGCCTCCCAGAGCAGGAGATGGTCTGGCCGGTGCGGCTCAAGGTTGATCTCTGGGAAAAACAGCGGATCTCGTGCGGCGACGATGCCATCGGTGGCCAAGAAGCCCGCATTGCGATGATCGGGATGGAGCCGGTAGCGCTTCCACGGGTCATGGGCAAAGACCACACCTGGTCGGAGACGCCGTATCCAGCTCGCGATCTCG
>DATLTI010000118.1:0-1390 GCA_035533675.1 Acidimicrobiales bacterium
CCTTGGATCATCGATCTCGGAGCGCGCCGTTATGACGTATCCACCGAGGCGCTGGTCATGGGTATCGTCAACCGGACGCCCGACTCGTTCTTTGACCAGGGCGCGACCTTCGAACTCGAAAAGTCGCTTCGGCGCGCAGCCCAGCTTGTAGAAGACGGAGCCGACATCATCGACGTCGGTGGCGTACGCGCTGGTCCTGGTCCCGAGGTCTCGCTCCAAGAGGAGATCGATCGCGTGGTTCCCGCCATTGCTGGCATCGTTGAGCGCTTTGATGTAGCGGTATCGGTCGACACGTGGCAGTCAGCGGTCGCTGATGCCGCATTTTCAGCAGGAGCAGTGTGTGGCAATGACATCAGTGGGTTTGCTGATCCTAACTATCTCGATGTCTGCGCAAAACATGGAGCAAGCGTTGTTGCGACCCATATCCGGCTACGTCCAAGAGTCGATGACCCGAATCCGGTCTATCTCGACGACGACGTCGTGCGCGCCTGTGAGACGTTCTTGGAAGATCGGCTCGCACGTGCGCGCGCTGCTGGACTCAGACCAAGCCAGGTGATCTTTGATGCCGGGCTCGATCTTGGAAAGACGACGCCCCAATCTCTTGAACTCCTTCGTGCCTCCAAGAGACTTGTCGCTCTTGGTCAGCCGCTCTTGCTCTCTGCCTCGAACAAAGGATTTCTCGGCGAACTGTTGAACCTCGAGATCGACCAGCGCAGAGATGCAACACTTGGCGCGGTGTCATTCGGGGTCGCGATGGGATGTCGGATACTCCGGGTACATGACGTCAAGGGCACAAAACGAGTCGTCCGCACACTTTCGGCAATACTTCAAGCATGAGCGAGGACACAAGACCAGAGGTTGGCACTCCTCTTCGCGCCTATCTCGTCACCGGTGAGGACCCCGGGCTCGTCAGCCAGGAACTCTCAGCACTCTTGAATGACCTCACCGGCATGAGCGTGTTTGCTGGAGCGATAGTCGAGGAGTACACACAGGCGACCAAGGAGGAGCCCGTTCCGATCGGCTCGATTCTTGATGCCTGTCGAACGCCGCCGTTTCTCACCGACCGCCGTCTGATCGTCGTACGCGATGGGGCAAACCTCGATGCCGAGCAGACCAAAGAGGTCATTGCCTATCTCAAAGAACCCCTCGAGACGACGGTGCTCGTCTTTGTCGTAGGAGGAAAATCTGCCTCAGCAACCCTTCGCAAGGCTTTCGGGAGTGCCGGGCGCGTCGTCGAAGCGCAACCGGCCTCCGGTGCCAAGTCGCGTGATCTCTGGTTTGTCGAACATCTTGCCAAGGCTCCGGTGCGACTCGATGGTGCGGCGATAGAGGTCCTCAAGAGCCACCTCGGCGAGGATATCGCCCGACTCGAGGGAATCCTCGGAGCGCT
>DATLTI010000119.1:0-1327 GCA_035533675.1 Acidimicrobiales bacterium
CCGGCGAATACTCCGATCAGAGAACTCTTGCCAGCACCATTTGGCCCGATGAGTCCCGTTACCGCCCCTGATTCTGCGCGAAGCGACACACCGTCAACGGCGCGTACGCCGCCGTAGGTAACAACAACATCATCAGCGACGAGCGCCGCTGGTTCGTACCTCGGCGCCGAAGCTCCCGGATTGACATCTGACACCATGTCAGGCCTCCTCGTGGATATCTGAGGCTGTCGCGGTCACCGTTGGCGGTCCGACACCAATATCCCGAGCCAGATTGTTCGGAGCCCGTCTTCGAGAACGAGAGCCAAGCTTCAGGGTCGCGCGCTCGCGGAAGGTTCCTTGGGGAGCGAACCACAAGACGATGAGGTACACAAGGCCAATCACAATCCATTGGATGGAATCAATCAGCCCTGGATACCCGATAGGTGGCAAGAACGTGGGCAGCTGGAACAAGATCACGCCAACGATGAGTGCACCAAAGACTGCGCCATACTCGCTCCCAACTCCACCGAGGATGACCGCCTGCAACAACACGAAGGTCTCTTGGTAGCTCCAGGCGCCCGGTGACCACGCTCCAATGAACTCGACTAAAAGGCCGCCAGTGAGTCCTGCGATCACGCCACCGACGACAAAGAGTCTCATGCGCACAGTCCATGCGTTAACCCCAAGCGATGAGGCGGCCTCTTCGTCGTCTCGCAGCATACGGATCGTACGACCAAACGGCGAATAGCTGATCCATCGACAGACGACAAAAATCACAATGCCTAGCAAGAATGCCCATCCCACATAGACCCAGTGATACGAGCTGAGCGAAAGCCCTCCGAGCGAACGCAACGGTGCAGGAACGTTGGCGATACCGTTTCCTCCATTGAGGAATCCCGCGGTGTTGCCGACGACCTGATTGGCAATCAGCGCGAACGAAAGCATTGCGGCAGCTTGGTAGTCGCGACGCATCTTGCGCATCGTTGCAGGTCCGATAACCAGCGCGAGTAATCCGCCGACAACTCCCGCGAGAATCAGCGGAACAGGAAACGGCAGGCTCGTACCCCAGAAATAGGTTTCACTCTGGGCCGCTCCGGTCGCTGATGATCCAACACTTGTCAGCGCCGCAGCGTATGCGCCGGCAGCTTCAAAGACAATGAAGCCGAAGTTGACAATTCCGCCGAGGCCAAATTGAAGGTTCAGCCCGAGCGCACCGGTCGCATAGACGACGAAATAAACCGCAATCGTTGCTAGATAAAAACTCATTAGCCCATCGCCTCGGATTTCTCCCAAAGTTCGCCAAAGAATCCCCTAGGCCGGACAAGAAGCATCAACAAGAGCACACCGA
>DATLTI010000120.1:0-3646 GCA_035533675.1 Acidimicrobiales bacterium
CGCCCGAGCAGCAGGGTCCTTCCGGGCGTCCAACGTCAGCCGTATCGCCCGCTCCCGAAGCTCCTCCGGGTACTTCCGTAGTGCCACCATGCTTGAACCTCCAGGTTTGATCGTCTCCATCAAACCCGGCACGAGACACTACTATGACTGCCCGTTTGGCTGCCTGGGCGACGGATGAGTTGCCTGCGGGCGCCTGACGGAACCTTGCCCGCTCGCAACGGAGTCTGAAGGCGATGGCGTGACACGAGCTATCGATCCCTCCCGACCTTCCTGCGGAAACTCTGGCAGGCTTCCTGCATGGATGAATTCGACGAGAGCGCCGCGGACATCAGTGAAGCCGTCGAGTTCGACGTCGCGGTTGAAGATGAGTTCCTGGAGAAGGCGTCGCTGCGGGACCCGCTCGTTGCCGCGAGTGCGGAGACACCTTTCATCCGTTCTTTCAGCGTCGAGAGTCTGTTTGGGAGGTATGACTACGCGCCGGAGGTGCCGACGATCGACGGGCGCCCGAGCCGTCTCATGCTGCTTCATGGTGAAAACGGAGCCGGAAAGACGACGCTGCTTCGACTGTTATGGAACGTCCTCAGCCCTGCTAAGGATCGTGGACACAGAACTGCCCTTGCTCAAGTTCCATTTCGAACGTTCACGGTACGACTCGGCTCACGAACAACTATCGAGGTCAAGAAGACCGAAGAGCTCGTGGGGGCATTCAAGATCGTCGTTGCTGACGGGGCTTCGGTAGTCCTTGAGGCGACGTATGCGGTCACGCCGGACAACCGGGTGGTTGCTGAACCGGACTGGAACTTCTCCGATCCCGGTCTATTGCAGGGAGCGCTGTGGAGAGTCGCACGCGGGTCGGACGTCGAGTATGACCCCCACGGCCCCTACCTACCGGTGACGGTGCCGCGCCGGTTCAACCACAAGACCTACGAAGAGTTCTTGGTAGATCTCGGCGCTCATCCGTATCTGTTGGCGGACGATCGTCACTTGCACTCTGACGACCTCTCGCCCGACGACCGTGCAAGGCGCACGTCCGCCAATCGGGACGCCGGGGGTCGTCGCGAGACAGTCGCGGAGGAGTTAGCGGACGCGCTAAATCGGGTTAACTCGTGGTTCGCTCAGATGACCTTGGGTGCGCTGAATGAAGGTTCGGCTGGGACCAACTCGATCTACGTCAACGTGCTTCGCGAAATCTCACAGTCCCCGCGGCGCGAACACGTTGCGGGTGCAGACCTGGTGAATGCGAATCGTCTACTAGAGAGCGTGGCAGTTCAAGCGCCGAGGTACGAGGAGTATGGCCTAATCGCACCTTTGCAGACGCAGGAGTTTCGTGACTTGCTGTCTGCGCTTGTGGATCTCGAGTCTGATCGCCAGGCCATCGCGGCCGGCATCTTAACTCCGTATCTGGAGAGCCTCGAGACACGGCTTGCTGCCCTCGCGGACGCCGAGCGGCTTATAAGGCTACTTGTTGAAAACGCCAATAGATATCTCCGAGACAAGGTGATGACCTACAACCCGCGCACGCGTCTGCAGATCCGCACTATGGACGGATCGCAGTTGCGCATGGGCTCCCTATCGTCTGGGGAACGGCAGTTGATTCTCCTTCTATGCACTACGTTCTTGGCGCGTCGTAGCGGGCGGGTCTTCATCATTGATGAGCCCGAACTAAGCCTTAGCGTTCCTTGGCAGCGGACCGTACTGCGGTCACTGTTGGACTGCACCGAGGGCACGCAAGTTCAGTTTTTTGTTGCAACGCACTCTATCGAGATGGTGACCGGAGCCGAAGGGCGCTAGTCGAGTTGAATCGCGGAACCGAGGTATGAGTCAGCGTTCATCAACAAGGCGAACGCTTGACGAGTTACGAACTCTCTATTCGTTGTTTCCGGACGTCCGAGAGGTTTTGGTCGAGGGCAACCACGACCGAATCTTCCTGGTCGCGTTCATTGTGGAGTGCGAGTCTGAGGCGGTGGTGTTTGCCGTCGATGACCGAGTTCTTGTGGAGAAGGATCTGGTGGATGCGGCCGGCGTCGACGAGGGAGCTCGTGGTCGACTGATCGCGATCGCTCATGCGATTCAGCAGTGGGATGAGAATGAGCGCGCCCATCTGACTTGTCTCGTCGATGCTGATCGCGGCTACTTGGGTCAGGGGAGCGGTATCCCATTTTCGTACCCCGAACTGGTGGTGACTGATCTCGGGAGCATCGAGGTATATGCCCTCACCAAGTCCTGTATTAGGAAGTTCCTGAGCGTCGTCCTTCGCGTTGAGGTGGCGGTGGATCTAGATACGTTTGTGTCTTCGCTCGAGTCTGCCTTGGTGGAGCTATTTCTTGCACGTGCCGTTCTCCATGAAAGCGGGTGCGGGATCTCTCTCCATGAGAAGGCTGCGAAGTATGGTCGGCACGATGGCGGAGTCGTTCAATACAGCGCTGACGAACTCTTGACGCGCACGTTGCCCGGAGACAAGAATGCCGATCTTCTCTCAGAGTTGAAGACACGCGTCACGCAGATGCGTAAGGATTTGCCGAAGGACGATCTTCGCCGCGCTGTTCGCGGGCATGATATTGCTCCGGTCCTGATTCACGCGTTGCAGCTGAAAAACGACTTCGCTCATCCTGAGACAGTCGAGCGAGCGCTTTGTGGCTGCGTTGACTGGGTTGACCTTCGTCAACAGCACACATTCGCGGCCCTTCTTGAGCGCGTAGGCACCAAGGCGGCGTAGGCGCTATTTGCCTCCTACGCGCGTTAATCAGGCACCGTGCAGGGCCGAGAGGGGCGCTGACGGTACCCGGATCTTCCGGCCGGCGTGGATGACGGGCGTGGGCCAGACGCCGTCGCGGACGAGTTCGTACGCCAAAGTCCGACCGATGCCGAGCAGCCGTGCGGCGGTTCAGCTTCGGGACCCGCGAGGGTCGCTGCGGGCGCGATGCAACCAGGGTTTCTAGTCCCACTCCTCTATGAGCTCGATCAGCTTGGCTAGTTGCAGTTTCTTGCCATTCCCGGTGTGCGTACGGCCCTTTCTCCACTCGATCGTGGCCTGACCGATGCGGAGGTGACCAACGTGGCGGCCATCGTTGTCCGCGATCGTCAGCGTCACACCGTTGTTTCCGAGGGTGATGGTGACATCGTCCATAGCGACCCGGACCTGCATGCGTGAGTCTCCTTCCGGTCAGGCCTGGCCCCCTAGCGTTGGCGGGCCCTGATCATGGTAGGGCGCATGCCACAGGTCAGGGCTCGGGCTCGCCTCGGAGGCGTTGATGCTGGTCTTGCAGCCGGACCGTGTGCTCGCACGTTGACCGCCCGCTTGGGGACGTGTGTGGACGCAAGCTTGGCGGCAGCCGGAGCCGGTCGGCACTGCTTGCTGCTGGGTTGGGCGGGCAGCGCACCGGCAATGCATTCGGAATCCGTTGCAGGCGTTGGCCGCCTATTGCCCGACTCGCGGCAAGCGCGGACGAGCGATGGCCCCGGTCGGTCGACCGCTCTGAGCATGGGTGTGATCGCCTGAAATTAAGGCGCTTCCGGGTTCTGCGTGGGTCTCTGAGCGGTGATCACGTCGTCGGCGGGATGATTCCGGGATGCGCGATACCGAGTTGTACCGGCATCTGTTGGGTGTGGTCGCCCCGTGGGAGGTGAGCCGGGTCGAGCTCTCGGT
>DATLTI010000121.1:0-1660 GCA_035533675.1 Acidimicrobiales bacterium
AGCACGGTCCAGGAGGATTTCACGTCTCGTCATGGCGTTCTGTGAGAATGCATGGACCAACACATCGAGGTGCCTTCCAGCCGTCCCGACTCCGTCCGCGTTTAATGTTGAGGTTGCGTCCATCGTCCCCGGAGAATATGACGTGAGGATACGGGGGTCATCTCGACCGCTCAATTGCCGCCGTATCTCGTGGGAAGACGGCCTGATTGTCACTCCCCGGAGGAGACTGTCGACGATTTCGAGCCTCATCAGTGATCCGATGGGCCGTCAGTCCGGGGTCCGCGTTCGCTCGAGCTTCTCCACTTCGGCCATTACCTTTCGCCATGGGCCTTCGGTTCGCGGACCGAACACACCTCGCAAGAGCAATTGCCATCGCAAAAATCCTGGGTAAATCACTCGGTTGGATCGTCGCTCGATACCCGACACGGTGGCCTCGACAGCCTTGTCAAGGGGATAGGTCTTGCGAACAGGCGCCGGCATGACAGAACGCACTCGCATAGCTGCTTGATCGTGTTGAATCGCTTCGACCATTGGTGTGTCGAGAAATGAGTAATATGCCACGCCGACATCGACGCCGTGGTGGGCGATCTCGATCCGAAGGGATCGACCAAGGGACTCCAAGGCTGCTTTGCTAGCAGCATACGCAGAGTTGTACGGCCCTGGCGCTGCCGCGAAACCGGAGGAAATGATGAGCAGGTAGCCCTTCGATGCCACCAGATGTGGAAGCGCTGCTCGCACTGTCCGCCAGGTTCCGAGCACGTTGACTTCGATCGTCCGCTCCCAGACGTTCGGATCGACCTGTAAGACCGTGCCGGCCCCTACGATTCCTGCACAGGCCATCACGATGTCGATCGAACCGAACCTGTCAACGATGAGTCCAAAGGCGCGCCTGATGGCATCGACATCTGAAATGTCGGCGACGATACCGAGCGCATTACCACCGATCGACTCAGCAGCAGAGGCAACGGCCTCAGTATTGAAATCGATGAGTGCGAGCCGGGCTCCCCGAGAAGCCAGCGCCCGAGACGTGCCAAGACCGAGGCCACTTGCAGCCCCGGTCACTACGACCACCTTTCCGTTGAGGTCGTTTTGCATTCGTCGCCTGCCTTTCACGCCGGCTAGCTCACGAGGCGGCCGCTGACTGGGTGAGGTTTTTTGCGCGTCTAAGGGAAATCCGTCGCATCACGGCGCGATCCCGTTAATTGATTCGCACAAGCTTAAACCGTAAATGGTCTCCAGCTTTTCGGGAAATTGATGGTCCTGTTTTGGAGTAACCCTGGACAGCCGAAAGCAGAAGAAGTGCCGTTGATGCTCATGGCCATAAACAATCGCTGGAAATTGACACTGGACCCTTGGGCTCAATGCATTGACGGCCGAATCTTGATTGAAATTGGCAAAAGCAAAATCATTCCTAGGCGAAGAGTTCACTTCATGCACCACGCGTAGGAAAGAGGAGCTTTCCCCCTTGCAGGTGTCGTCTCGAAGGCCTGAAGTGGTCGGTCATGAATAGGTCGCTGCCCTTCTCGGGCCATATCCGGGAGCACTCGAGAATCCGGTGGTCAGCGAGCTATGCGCGTTCCAGTTTTGTGGTTTTCGCGTTCCACTGGGCGAGCAACGCAATCTTCTCAGCAGGTATTTTGGGGTTTTCGACAAGTCCCAC
>DATLTI010000122.1:0-1793 GCA_035533675.1 Acidimicrobiales bacterium
CGCGTTTTCATCGCCGGCGATGCCGCGCACAGCCATCCCCCCTATGGCGGGCATGGTCTCAACAGCGGACTCGAAGATGTCACCAACCTCGGCTGGAAGCTCGCAGCAAAACTGCAGGGTTGGGGATCTGAGGCTTTGCTCGATACCTACACCGAAGAGCGACGACCGGTCTTTCTCGAGACCGGCGAGGACGTCATCGTCGGAGGGATCCAGCTCGACGCAGAGTGGCTCAAGGCACACAACCCAGAGGTTGACCGCGCGGACTTCGAGTCAGCATGGGCTGACAGGGTCGAAGCATCGGATGAGCCCTCTGACTACGAGGTCAACTACCAGGGCTCGTCAATCGTGATCAACCCAGCCGGTGGCAGTTCTGGGGTGCATGGCGAGCACGTGCTCAAAGCACGAGGAGGACATCACCTCGCACCGCTCATGCTCAGCTCGGGCAAAAACGTATTCGAGGAACTCGGCGCCGGATACACCTTGATCGCACTTGATATCGCAGACGATGTGGTCGCATCATTCGAGCGAGCAGCGAGCGAGGCGAATATTCCACTCAAGGTGATACGTGACAGCTACGCGGACAGCCGACTCGAGTTCGAATCACCGCTGTTACTGGTGCGTCCGGATCAGTTCCTCGCATTCGTGGGCGACGGCAGCGAACCCGATGCGGCCAAAGTTCTTGCCACCGTCGCCGCGACGAACGTGAACGCGGCGGCTACTGCCTGATCAGTAGCGATACATATCCGGCTTGTACGGCCCCTCGACCGGGACGCCGATGTAGTCGGCCTGACGCTTGGTGAGCTTTGTCAGCTCAACGCCAAGCGCATCAAGGTGTAGACGGGCAACCTTCTCGTCAAGAAATTTCGGAAGCACATAGACCCCGACGGGATATTCATCGCGCTTGGTGAAAAGCTCGATCTGGGCAATCGTCTGGTTGGTAAAAGAGTTCGACATCACGAAACTCGGATGACCGGTCGCGTTGCCAAGGTTGAGCAGACGTCCCTCGGAGAGCACGATGACCGCGTGACCATCCGCGAACACCCACTTGTCGACCTGGGGCTTGATGTTGATCCTCACGATCCCCGGCGTCGCCGCAAGGCCAGCCATGTCAATCTCGTTGTCAAAATGCCCAATGTTCCCAACGATCGCCTGGTGTTTCATCTTCGCCATGTGCGAAGCCATGAGGATGTCGCAGTTGCCGGTCGCGGTGACGAAGATGTCCGCGCTTGAGACAACCGAGTCGATGGTACGGACCTCATAACCCTCCATCGCCGCCTGGAGCGCACAGATCGGATCGATCTCAGCAACGATTACCCGGGCACCCTGGCCGCGCAGCGAGTCCGCGCAGCCCTTGCCGACATCGCCGAATCCAACAACGAGGGCAACCTTCCCACCGATCATCACGTCCGTTGCTCTGTTGATGCCGTCGATCAATGAGTGGCGACACCCATAGAGGTTGTCGAACTTTGACTTGGTCACCGAGTCGTTCACGTTGATCGCCGGAAAGAGCAGCTCGTTGCGCTTGAACATGTCATAGAGCCGGTGAACGCCGGTCGTCGTCTCCTCGGTAACTCCAAGGATCCCGTTGGCAATCTCTGTCCAGCGTCGACTGTCCTCTTGCAACGATCGGGCGAGCACCTTGAGCACCACAGCGTATTCCTCAGAGTCATCGGGACCCGGCACTGGGACGACGCCACTCTTTTCAAACTCGACGCCCTTGTGCACGAGCATGGTCGCGTCTCCGCCGTCGTCAAGGATCATGTTGGGGCCAGCTCCGTCGGGCCAGCTCAGCA
>DATLTI010000123.1:0-10215 GCA_035533675.1 Acidimicrobiales bacterium
CATAGGTCTGGCCAAACGGAGTCCAGTTCGCGCGACCCTTGCCGCCATACAGGTCCTGGGGCACCTCGCGAAGGGGTACGCCCTCAATCAGCCAGGCATCTCCGCCGTCGGGAAGTCGCACAACGCGCGGCACGCGCGCCCGATGGCGCTCGTCGACGCGGTGGGCCCAACGCTGTGAATCGATTTCGAGGTGAGTATCTCCCGAAATCATGATTGGCTCTGACAAGTCGACGTTCCCTTCAACTTCAGCACGCGCTCCCAAAAGTGCTCGCGGATGTGCGTCTGATCCTAGTGAACACATTCACCGAGTAACAAGCGCAAAAGTCGACGGTGCTGTCTTCAACAAGCTCCCAGCTCGGCGACGACCAGAGAAGAATCCGGCGCGAGAACCCAAGATTTGCATTGACGAACGTTCCAGCTAGTGTGAGTGTAAGCGGGGTCAAAACAAGAGTATTTCCCTCGATCGAGCCAGTCGATCGTGCGCGAGCGCACTCGGCGGGTGCGCTTTGGAACAATCAGATGAAAGAGAGAAACCATGTACAACGGAGTCAAGGTTCTTGACGTACACAGCCATGTTTCTGTACCGGCCTCATCGCGCGCTTTTGTTGCAATGCTGCTTGCATCGAACACGCCGATGAAGAGCCCATTCACCGAGGGGGGCAAGGACAGCGCCACGCTTGAGGAATACCAGAAGACCGCTGCGTGGCACATCGGGTACATGGATGAGCGCAACATCGACGTGCAGATCATCGGCCCTCGTCCGTTCATCATGTTGGGACAGATGCCAAAGCACCTGCTTCCCTCATGGACGCGCTATGTGAACGACACCATAAAACAACAGGTCGACTTCTATCCCGATCGCTTCCTCGGTGCCTGCCAGCTCCCACAGCTAAGTGGCGCAGATGACCTCACCCACGTTCTTCCTGAGCTCGATCGTTGCGTCAAGGACCTCGGATTCGTCGCTGCCTACGCAAGTCCGGACCCAGCAGGAATGCGCACCACACCAGGTATGCACGAGGCCTACTGGTTTCCGCTCTATGAGCGCTGCCAGGAACTCGGCATTCCGATCATCGTGCACGGAACAACCTGTCTCGACCCGCGCTACTCGGTGGTTCCACAGAACTACCAGCTCGGCTTTGTCATCGAGCAGTACCTCGCGACGCAGTTCCTCTCACATGGAGATGTCTTTGAACGCTTCCCAGAGCTTAAGGTTGTCGTCTGTCACTGTGGTGGAGCACTTGACCGGTTCATCAAGTCCGACCATCACCTTTCACAAAAGGACCTCTCGAACAACCTCTACTTCGACACCTGCGCGCACGACATCGACTACCTCACCGCAGCGATCAAGCAGCGCACACCTGATCGCATGCTCTTTGGAACCGAGGCTCCAGGATCAGGTGCCGCCGTTCGCCAGCCAGGCGAGGGACCCGGAAAGACGGGCGATGACCTCGTTCCCGTAATTTCTTCGTTCGAGTTCTTGAGCGAGGAAGACAGAATCAAGATCTTCAACACCAACCCGGCAAGGGTATTCCCAGCGCTCGGGCGCGTGTAACGACAGCTTCTTGGACACAACACACATAACGCTCACCCCTCGGGGTGGGCGTTATGTGTTTTATAGGTGATGTTCGATACTGTGACCTGCTCCCGTAGAATGACGATGTGGCACCTTCGCTTCTGACATTTCCCAACCCAGTCAATGACGTCGCTGCGCGAGCTGTCGCGAGCGGGGTAGTGGTCATGTCATCCCTCGCGCTCGCCACACACGCGATGTGGATCACCATCCCCCTTGCCTATGGATTTGTCGCACGTCTCGCCTCCGGTCCGCGCTTTAGCCCACTTGGTCGCACGGCAACGATGTTGATCGCACCCAGACTTGAGCGTTACACGAAGCTCGTCCCTGGCCCTCCGAAGCGCTTTGCTCAGGGGATTGGAGCGATCTTCACCGTCTCTGCCCTCATCCTTTGGCTCGTCGGCGATATCACCGCGTCAAGAATCCTGCTCGCAGTCCTCATCGTTCCATCGCTGTTGGAGGCCGCTCTCGGATTTTGCGTAGGGTGCAAGATGTTTGCCTTCCTCATGCGGTATGGCATCATCTCAGAGGAGATCTGCGAAGAGTGCTCTGATATTTTCAGTGAGAAAGCCCGCGCTCGACGAGCAGCACACGCCTCACGGGACGCCTGATCCACTCGGTTCAATAGACATCGCCACCCGGAGGTCGGAGACGAAATGCTGTCTCCCCACGCCGCGCTCGGCACCTATGGGGGTTTTCGGGAATCTCGGCAATCGTGGCACTTGTGCTTGGCGTACTTTTGAGCGCGTAGGCAACAAGTCCTCAAGGGTTTGCCCAGCTAGCGCACCCTCTGTGAACGGCTCGGTAGAATGGCACCAGGAATACACGGAAGGGACTGTGGTGAACGAACTCGTTGAGCGACTGAGAGCAAGGGGCTGGCGGATGACCCCACAGCGTCAGGCGATTGCTTTGGTGCTTGAGGGAGAGAACGTACATCTCAGCGCGGAGGCGGTCGTTACCCGGGCACGGGAAGCCTTTCCTGAGATCTCGATGGCGACGGTGTACAACACCCTCAACGAGCTTGTCGCAATGGGTGAGATCCTCGAGGTCTCCACCGGTTCAGGCACAAAGCGGTTTGATTCAAACACATCGCGCGCGCATCACCATCTCGTCTGCACCTCGTGTGGAGAACTTCACGATGTACATGCCGATTTTGACGGACCAACGCTCAAGGCGCGTGAGCAACACGGCTTTTTTGTCACCGGTTTCAACGTGGTCTTCAACGGGCTCTGCCCGAGCTGTCAGAAACTCACGGGCACCTCGCACTGACGCGCTCCGCCAGGCGTGCGCTGCTCTTCGCAGTAGAGTCAGCGGTCGAGTCCACCAAATAATGATTGCCTGGTATTCGCCTTGTTCAGTACTCTCCTTTAGGAATCGAACCCATCTTTCCGGCGTGGAAATCGTCAAAGGCCTGCTGAAGCTCTTCGACGTTGTTCATCACGAACGGTCCGTACTTTGCAACAGGCTCGCCGATCGGCTCACCGCCGAGTAGCAACACATCGAGCTGGGTCGCGGCTGATCCCTGGTCCACCTCGGCGCGAAGCGTGAAGTAATCGCCCTCCCCCATCACCACGAGCTGGCCAGCTTTGATCGCATGTCGCTGTGTGCCGACCGTGCCGACACCGCCGAGTACATAGATCAAGCAGTTGTGGTGATTTGGCCATGGAACATCGAGCTGTGCGCCTGGGGTAATGCTCGCGTGAGCAAAGGTGATACGCGTATGGGTCACGCCAGGACCCTGGTACCCATCGAGCTCTCCCGCAATGACGCGAATGACCGCGCCACCATCGGGTGATCGCAACAGCGAAAGTCGATCACCGGTGATGTCTTGGTACTTGGGATCGAGCCATTTTGAACGTGCAGGGAGATTCACCCACAGCTGGATTCCATGAAACAGTCCGCCAGACGCGACGAGCTCTGAAGGTGGCCGTTCGATGTGCAAGATTCCCGCACCAGCGGTCATCCACTGGGTGTCTCCGTCACTGATCAGGCCACCACCACCGGTCGAGTCTCGGTGCTGGAAGGTGCCGTCGATCATATAGGTAACGGTCTCAAAGCCGCGATGGGGATGCCAGGAGGTGCCCTTGGGTTCGCCTGGGGCGTACTCGACCTCACCCATCTGGTCCATGTGGACAAACGGATCAAGATCGGCATCGCTAACGCCAAAAAAAGCCCGCCGAACCGGGAAGCCATCTCCTTCGAGTCCGGAGGGAGCGGTTGTGAGCTGGCGAACCATCCGTTCGCGAGCACTTGAGGTATCGACCGGCGAAATCGCTGGCAGAACCAATGGGTCATCTACGGTTGTGGCTGGCATGAGCACTCCTTTAATACCATGGGCATCTCCGCAACTGGCCATTGAGCGGTCAGATAGCGTCGCATTATTCCAACATCTTCAGCCGCTGTTTTGTTCCACGCGACAAACGGTAGGTCGGTCGGGAGGCCTTGACCAAGGCTACGTCTTGGTGAACAAGCAGGAGATCTCCCCATCAGGCTGGTCAACAGGCAAGCGTTCATGCCTTCGTATCTGAATAACCCTTCGTGGCACTGACCCGAAGACTCGGCCGTGACGCCGTGACCTGGATCGCACTTGGACTGGTTGTCGCCTCAATTCTCATCGTCACCACTCGCCATGCCAGCGCCACCAAGCTTGTCAACAGACCGCAGACTCGAGCTCAGCTCCCCACACGGCACATGGCGGCATCGAGGCCCCAAAGAACTGCTCATCGCCCAACTCCAAAGTCGCCGTCGCGACTCATCGGGTTGAACACTCCAACCTCCACCACGTCTTTGCCGCCGACATCTTCCACCACGACAGAGGTGACAACGACGACGCTCGGCCCAAATTCTCCCTCGACGGTCGCGACGAGCGCGACGCTTTCCTACCCAGGTGACATTGCAACGACCTATCCCCTTTCCATTGCCTCTGGTCCGCTGATTGCAAAATTGGCCTGGTCAAAAGGCAGCGAACTCACTCTCGCGCTCACCTGCGATCGGTCCGTGATGAAGCGACACTCTGCGCGAGGGGTGATTGCAGTCAGGCTCAGCCAGGTGAGCGGTAGCTGTGACCTGCAAATTGCGCGTGCCTCGATGACCGGAGGGGCGATTGCCTATTCGCTAACTCTCAGCTATCTCGCATCGAACACGGCTGGATCGAAGTGACAAAAAGCGCGCCGCCAGCATCATCTCGATTGATCACGCTCACACGCGGTCTCCTTGCACTGACAAAATCTGCGCTGCTCGTTCTTGGTGTGCCGATCGCGGCGACTCGGCTCTGGAAGTTCAGTTCGAACGAGAGCTACAGCCTGCATATCGGATTGATCATCGATCTGGTGCTTGGACTCGTTGGTGTCTTTTGGATCTTTGCGGTCTGCCAGCTTCTCGCCGAGGTGCGAAGGACAATGCGCAGTCCGGACGCGACCGGACGCAGCTCCTGGTCAAGCTCATGGGCCGCTGGCATTGTTGGTCTGTTGTTGCTCGCGGGCGGCCTGAGCATGCATGGCTCTTCACCAAGACATGCAACGGCTGTGGTGTGGACCATCCACAAGGAGACACCGCGCAAAGATGTCAAACATTCGCTTCGCGACCGAAACGCAATTGCACCAAAGGTTGCCCTCGGACTTGGCGCGCTGATCGGTGCTGCGCTCTTAGGGAGAACGCGACAGCTGGGACGGCTCCGGCTGAGCCTGCGGTTACCAGGGGGCGCCCCGGAGGAACCGACGGACGAGGTTCAAGATCTTGTGCGAGAACTTTCGAGTGTTGCCAACGACCGGTTGGTCGACTGGGTCGAGGCAATCAATCGACTGCTCGGACGCCTCTTTCTCGTCGACCAGCTGCCTGATGCACCCGAGATTGCGCTGTTTCGTGCCGGAGAGGAGGGAATCGAGATTCTTCTCCGTCGGCCGCTCTCACATCCGCCTCCCCCCTTTTATGCAAGCGAGGCGGGATTCTGGTGGCTCATCGAGGAGGGCACCACCCTCGACACGCTTCGCAACCTCAGCCAAAACGCTCCGCGCTATCTTCCACCACTGATTCCTGTTGGCAACGATGGAGCCGGCGAGATCCTTGTTGCGGTGAACCAGGGACAGATTCTTGGCATCAGTGGGGAGAACGCTCTCGTCGATGCAGCGCTCAATGCCTGTTTGACGGCAATCCGGGTCCTCCCATGGTGTGACGAGCTCTCCGTCGAAATGGTCGGGATCGAGCCTCCACCACTTGATGAACAGAGCGTGCACATGCAGCGCTCGAATCTCGAAACACTGCTAATGCTTCGAGACCGGCCGCTCATCTCGCGCACAAATATGCTCGGACACTGGCAGCGAGAGCCAATCGTCATCATGAATCGCAACGCGCTGAACGGCCCCTCGCGAGACTCACTCGTCGCGGCTGCGCATCGGTTCGGCGCCATCATCGCTGGCATCGATGGCGAGATCACCCTGACGGTCACCAAAGAGGGCGCGGAACTCTCTCCCTTTGGGATCACGCTGACCAACCATCTCCTCTATCCTTCTGAGACCTCGCTGGTCGACCACCTACTTCAAACCTATGCCCAGCCCCTTCATGTCGTCTCAATCAGAGCACAGGCTTCGACCGAGGACCAGAAAACAGACATTGAGATCGCAATTCTCAATGGTTCAGTTGAGATCATTGGGGCACAGCGCCAGCCACATCCAGAGGACAATCCTCGCGTCCTTGAGCTTCTCGTATTTCTCTGCCTGCATGACTACCGAGTGTCCGTGGCCCACATAGGTGACGCGATCTTTGTCGATCATGATGACCAGACGCTTCGTCGGCGAATCGAAAATCTCATCGCCACAACCCGAGCAACACTTGGAAAATCACAAGACGGGTCCGAACACCTCTGGCTCAATGAACATGGATCGGTCGAACTCGACCGATCGGTCACCCTTGACTGGTTCGAGCTAGAAAAGAAGATCACCCAGGCAAGAAATATCGAAGGATCGCGAGCAATAGGTCTCCTCGACCAGTCGCTGCGAACTATTCAACCTGAACACCTACTCGGTGAGGTGACGCTCTATCCATGGTTTCAAGCGATGCGTTATGGCGAATTCATCAAGGCAACGCTTGTCGATGCGTGCCATCATCTGGTCTCGCTCGCACAAGATTCAGATCAGCCAGAGGTGATACGCGCTGCGCTCACACTCGGACACGAGATTGAGCCAGGATCAGAGATCATCGCCCGTGACCTGATGGTGATCGCCGATCAGCTCGGTGATCGAGCAGCGATCGAGACGGTCTTTCGGAACCTGCAGATGGCACTCGAACATCTTGGAGGTGCGGAGCCCTCTGCACTTACGAATCGTCTTTTCCACTCGCTGATCTCTGTACCAAATTCGACAGATCACTGAGGTCCAACCCTTCACCATTCACTCACTCCGCTACGATCGTCGCCATGTCAGAGACCTCTCCAAAATCGAATCCGCGCGCCGTTCCAAGTGGAGATGGCGCCCCGGTCCCTCACGGTTTTAACAAGAGGCGGATCATCGCCGTCGCGTCGATTGTTGTCGTAATCGCCGCGGTACTCGGCATCGTCTTGTCAAAAAGCTCCACGAAAAACACTCCGACAAGCACTCCGGCAAGCACGACGACGCCATCACATGTTTCGGGATCTTTCGCGAGCTTCGCGAAGAACATCTGTCCCTTGACTGACACTCCAGCTCCTGGTGGAATAGCTCCCGCCCGTCCAGCTCTTGCAGTGAAGATCGGAAACGAACCCCAGGGAGCTCGGCCCCAGAGCGGACTCAATGCAGCTGACATCGTCTATGACACTCCTGCCGAGGGTGGCGTGATGCGATATGTCGCGGTCTACCAATGCGACAACGCGACGGCGATCGGACCAACGAGGTCTGTGCGATACGTCGACTGGCACATCATCAGGCAGTTTGTCCATCCCATTTTGGCCTATGCCAATGGAATCATTCCCGATGTGAATGTCGTCGACGCCTCGAAATGGATCTCGAGTGCTGACCTGCTGACAAATGCAGCGAAAGCGACCTATCGCACCACAGATCGTCAGCCACCCGACAACCTCTACACCTCGACCGCACAGCTCTACTCGCTGTTTCCCGCAGCAACGACTCCCCCGCCTCCGGTGTTTCGCTATTCGACGACAACGCCTGCTGGCGCAAAACCCATCTCACATGTAGAGATCAATTTCTCTTATAACACCGATGTGGTGTGGACCTGGACCAGTACCGACTGGACACATAGCTATGCCAATGGTTCATCGCTGAGTCCGGACATCGATAATCTCTCAAATACTCAGGTGACGACAGACAACGTCGTAATCGAGATCGTCAAGTACCATTTCGGGCGCTGGCCAGAGAGCCCTGGAGCAACTGGGGATGTCGAGAGCCAGACACTTGGCTCTGGTCCGGGATACATCTTGAGAGACGGCACGATGATTCGCGTCACATGGCATCGTCACTCGCTGATCAATCCCGATACCTTCACGAATGCAGCCGGACAGCCCGTCGCGCTTGCACCCGGACGGACATGGGTAGAGATGCTCCTCAACAGCACCGCGAAGAATTCCGGAGCATTGACCTTCACCTCGTAGACAAAAACAACAGCGGTTTGGTTAGCTCGAGCTCGAGACGTCTCGATTAGTGTCGTCTCGTGTCAAAGAGGCGTCTGTTCATCGATCTCACCCCACTTCAGCGTTTCCCTCAGTTTCGACTTCTCTGGTTCGGACTCTTAATCCGAACGATCGGTAACCAACTCACCGTGGTCGCGGTTCCCTATCAGATCTATCGTCTGACGCATTCCTCGCTCGACGTCGGTCTCGTCTCGATCAGCCAGCTTGGGCCCCTGCTCATCGGTTCACTTATTGGTGGCAACCTCGCAGATTCGTTTGACAAGCGCCGCCTGCTCATTGCGACCCAGGTACTCCTTGCCTCGACAAGTGTTGGACTCGCTCTCAACAGTTCAGGACACGCGTCAATCTGGCCGCTCTTTGTGTGCAGCTCCTTCCAGGCAGGATTTTCTGGAATCGACAGCCCGACAACCACCTCACTCTCCGTGCGCATTGTCGACAGAGAGACGCTCGTCGCGTCGAACGCGCTCTGGCAGATGCTCTTCCAGGTCGGCCAGGTCGCTGGCCCCGCGATCGCCGGACTCCTCTTGATCAAGTTCAGCATCGGTTCGGTCTATTGGATCGACGTCGCAACATTTGGCATCTCGCTCATCGCTGTGCTCGCGATGCGCGTCGAACGCGAGGTTGCTACTGGCGTCAAACAGGCACTCAACATCTCAGAGATGCTGGGTGGCTTTCGCTATCTGAAAAAGAACCATGCACTTCAGGGAATTTTCCTCGCCGATCTCGATGCGATGGTGCTGGGATGGCCTAGGGCACTTTTTCCAGCGATGGGAATTGTCCGCTTTCATGGAGGAGCAGGCGCCGTTGGTCTGCTCTACGCGGCACCTGGCATCGGTTCAGTTGCAGGAGCGCTCGTCACCGGCTGGGTCTCAAGAGTCAAGAGAGTGGGCCTCGCGGTGCTGATCGCCGTCGCGGGTTGGGGAATCGCCATCACCTTGTTCGGTCTCGTGAGTTCGCTCACGCTTGCGCTCATTCTGCTCGGAATCGCAGGCGCCTTTGATGTCTTCTCTGCGGTATTCCGCGGCGCGATCTTGCAGCTCAAAACACCACGCGAAATTCTTGGACGGATGCAGGGAGTCCAGATATCGGTCGTCACCGGTGGGCCAAGGCTCGGAGATCTTGAGCACGGTGCCATCGGATCCATATTTGGATCTCAGGCGTCGGTATTCACTGGTGGCATCGCATGCATCGCCGGAGTCTTTGTCCTCGCTCGGCTTCTCCCGGGATTTACCAAGCTCGTGATCGAACAGGAAGAGAGGTTGGACGTCCTCAAGACCAGCAGAGATCAGGTTCCGTAGCACCTGAGAACTCTTTCTCGCCATTGAAGGTCGGGAGTCGACGCGTTTGACAGAGGCACGCGGTCACAACAAGACGGTGTCACAAGGTGCCACCATCTGCCCGTGACTCTCTCGAACAAACCAGACAACCACCCGCGCCTTTGGCAAAATGCCGAGAGAACAGTGCTCTGAGCAGCAAGAATCATCGCCGAAGCCTCGATGATTTTGGTCGATCGACGAATTCATCACTTGACTGGAATCAGCTTTGTACTCGTGCTGATATGGTCATTGCCGCACCGATGACGATGGAACAATGTCAAGGTGACAACGTGAACGTGCCGTTCTTTTGCGACCGGGGGTGGCGCATGGAACCAACAGACGTCGAGGATCCTGCGTACTATCACCGGGTCGTGGACTGCCAGTGGGCATGTCCTGCACACACAAACGTGCCCGAATACATCCGGATGATCGCCCAGGGTCGCTACAGCGATGCCTACATGTTGAACCGAGAATCGAATGTCTTCCCCGCGATCCTTGGCCGCACCTGTGACCGACCCTGTGAGCCAGCCTGTCGCCGAGAGCGCGTCGATGGCGAACCCGTCGCGATCTGCCGGCTGAAACGAGTTGCCGCAGACCTACGCGGTGACATCAGCGATCGCCTGCCACAGGTTCCCGAAGAGAAAAACGGAATGCGCGTCGCCTGTATCGGCGCGGGCCCAGCATCTCTCACGGTGGCAAACGATCTTCTGCCT
>DATLTI010000124.1:0-1286 GCA_035533675.1 Acidimicrobiales bacterium
AGTGAGATATTTGCTGATTTCGAACAGAACCTTGACCCGTTGTCGACCGATGGCTCAGGGGACATGAAGTATCACAAGGGTGGCACCGGGGTCTGGACCGGACTTGATGGACATGCGATTCCTGTCTCGCTCGTGCCAAACGCCTCGCATCTTGAGGCTGTGAGCAGCATTGTCGAAGGAGTCGTCCGCGCAAAGCGCGATCGTCATGTCGAAGGCGCAGCGGATGATGTCGTGGCACTTTTGATGCACGGAGATGCCGCTTTTGCCGGACAGGGCGTTGTCGCTGAGACACTCAATCTCTCGCGACTCCCGGCGTACAGCATCGGTGGAACGATCCACCTGGTCATCAATAACCAGATCGGATTTACCACTCCTCCGGCTTCGGCTCGATCGACGAGTTACGCGACAGACATCGCGAAGAGTATCGAGGCGCCGATCATCCACATCAACGCCGATGATCCCGAGGCAGTTGTCCGCGCGGCGAAGCTGTGTGTCGACTATCGACTTGCATTTTCTCGAGACATCGTCGTTGATCTCGTCTGCTATCGGACGCATGGTCACAACGAGGGTGATGATCCGAGCTACACCCAGCCACTCATGTATCGCGCGATTGCAGAACATCAGCCGGTCAATACGCTTTATGCAGAGCTACTCATTGAACGTGATGTGGTGAGTGCTGAAGAGGTTGCAGCAGGCATTGCGAAGATCACCACACATCTTGCAGAGGCGCTTGAAAAGACTCGGACAATTCCTGTTCCGCATTTCGATCGTCTGCCAGATCGCGCCGAAATCACCCGAGCGCCACTGCCAAAGGACACTCCTGTCGATCAATACGTTTTGAGCGCGATCAGCGAACAGATGGCAAAGCGGCCAGAAGATTTCCATGTCCATCCCAAGCTTGCCCGCCAATTTGACCAACGAGATGAGCTGCTCAGCAGCGGCGAGGTCGATTGGGCGACGGGGGAGGCGCTTGCGTTCGGGTCAATCTTGATCGAGGGGCGCAACATTCGACTCATCGGCCAAGATGCTCGTCGCGGAACTTTTTCACACCGCCATGCTGTGCTTGTGGACTATGAGAACGGTGCAGATTACGTTCCGCTAACGAGCCTCTCTCAGCTCTGGAGTGGCCTCGGCTCGTTCGAGGTCTACGACTCGCTGCTTTCAGAGTTCGCGGCGCTTGGATTCGAATACGGATATTCAGTCGAAAGCCAGAACACGCTGGTTGTCTGGGAGGCCCAGTTTGGAGATTTTGCCAACGGCGCCCAGATCATTATTGACAACTTCAT
>DATLTI010000125.1:0-3493 GCA_035533675.1 Acidimicrobiales bacterium
TTCGGATGATCTCGTGTGCCTGGGGACGCAGATCCATCGGGAAGATCCGCTCGAACAGGTCCGGATCATCCTCCCACTGGCCAGCGATCTCGGGTGTGAGCGACGAGGTCGCCCAGGTGTCCATGACGTCTGGATCGGCAACGAAGCCACCGGGCTTTCCCCGCTGTGACTCTTCGTATCCGTCGGGCACGTCAACAGAGGGATCGACCGGAAGTCGAGACTCGTCAGAGAGCAACAGATCGACGTCATCGATCGATCCGTCGGCGCCAATGCGATACCAGACCGGAAAGGGAACACCAAAAAACCGCTGTCGTGAAATGTTCCAGTCACCGTTGAGTCCCCCGACCCAGGACTCGAACCGTGCACGCATGAACGGAGGGTGCCAATCAATCTCGCGGCCGCGCGAGATGAGATCATCAGTGATCTCGAGGGTCTTGATGTACCACTGTCTTGACGAAACGATTTCGAGTGGGCGCTCTCCGCGCTCGTAGTACTTGACGGCATGGGTGATCGCGCGTGGTTCATCAACGAGATCACCGGATTCACGGAGCTGTTCTACAATGCGGACCTTTGCCTGTTTGGTTGTCTTTCCCGCGAGTTCGTCATAGAGGAGCTGCGCGCGGCCAGCATCGGTACTTGGAAAGGTCGCGATGCCAAAGGTCACCGGCTCGAGCCGGCCATCGCGACCGACGATGGTTCGCGTCTCAAGTGAGAGTTCTCGCCACCAGATGACATCGGTCAGATCGCCGAAGGTGCAGACCATCGCTATGCCCGATCCCTTTTCGGGTTCTGCAAGTGGATGGGCAAGAACGGGGATCTCGACCCCAAAGAGCGGCGTCGTGACCTTCGTCCCAAACAGTGCCTGATAGCGATCATCGTCTGGATGCGCGACGAGCGCAACGCAGGCCGCAAGGAGTTCGGGTCTCGTTGTCTCGATAATGACGGCAGGATTTCCTTGCGAGTAGAAACGGATGCGGTGATACGCACCGGCGGTCTCGCGATCTTCGAGTTCGGCCTGAGCGACGCTTGACTGAAAGTCTACGTCCCAGAGCGTTGGTGCCTCTTGTCGGTACGCCTGACCGCCCCTCAGCATGCGGAGAAATCCGCGCTGGGATATTCGCTGGGCTCGTTCACCGATCGTGGTGTAGTGCTGTTTCCAGTCAACCGAAAGACCAAGTCGGCGAAAAAGAGCTTCAAAGGCTGCCTCGTCCTCGGTGGTCAAGATTCCACAGAGCTCGACAAAGTTCGGTCGCGAGATCGCGACCGGAGGCTTATTCGGTTTCGCTGGTGCGACAAAATTGGGGTCATAGGGGATCGAGGGATCACAGCGCACTCCGTAGTGGTTCTGTACCCGCCGCTCGGTTGGAAGCCCGTTGTCATCCCATCCAATTGGATAGAACACCTCTTTGCCCGTCATTCGCTGGAATCTCGCCATGACGTCGGTCTGGGTGTAGCTAAATACATGTCCGACATGAAGCGATCCAGAGACCGTCGGAGGTGGGGTATCGATTGAATACACCTCGTTCCGGCTCTTGGTTCGATCAAAGGAGTAGGTGCCGAGTTCTTCCCACGCCTGAATCCATCGCTCCTCGATCTTGTCAATGCCTGGTCGTTCGGGCATGTTGACGCGAACCGAGCGCACCGGGGCGCGGTCATTTAGCGCAGAGTCTTTGCGGGTGTCTGGGAAGGGAGAGGTGCTCATTGGCCTAGTACGGTACTAGCCGTGCTCCAGCTGTTCGATACCGCCACACAAAAGACCACTGAACTTGCGATGCGCGAACCGGGTGTCGTCGGTCTTTATGTCTGCGGTCCGACTGTTTATGGCCCGCCACACGTCGGTCACGGGCGATCCGTCTTGATCTACGACGTCCTTCGTCGATACCTCGAATTTCGTGGTGTTTTTGTCCAGCACGTCTCGAACATCACCGATATCGATGACAAGATCATCAATCGAGCAAGGTCCGAGGGCCGTGACTGGCACGAGGTCGCAGTTGAGTGCGAGGCAGAGTGGCTTGCAGCAATGGACCGGATGGGAGTCCTCCGCCCCCAGCAACAGCCCCACGCAACGGACTATGTCGACAAGATGATCGACCTGATCGCGTCCCTGAAGGAAAAGGGATACGCCTACGAGACAAGCGAGGGTGTGTATCTGCGTGCAGCGCTCGTTCCCGAATATGGTCTTCTCACTCACCAATCGATCGATGATCGCCGCGCCGGGGCACGGGTTGAACTTGATGAGACCAAGGATGATCCGATCGATTTTGCGCTCTGGAAGCGTGCCAAGCCAGATGAACCGGTATGGCATTCGCCGTGGGGAGACGGCCGGCCGGGTTGGCACACCGAGTGTGTGGTTATGTCCCTCTCGCTCCTCGGCGAAGGTTTCGAACTGCATGGAGGAGGTCAAGATTTGATCTTTCCGCATCATGAGAATGAGCGCGCCCAGGCCGTCGCCGACGGGCATCTGTTTGCGCGTCACTGGATGCACAACGGACTTGTCACCGTGGCCGGCGAAAAGATGTCGAAGTCGCTTGGCAATTTCACCACGCTCAAAGATCTGCTCGATCACGATGACGCTCGCAGTTATCGGTTCCTTGTGTTGCAGGCTCACTACCGTTCGCCTCTTGAGGTCAATGCAGCAACGATCGATGCGGCAGCGAGTGGGCTCGCACGTCTGGACGCGCTTGTGCGACGCGTCAGCCGGGTCGATCCCTCTTTGGACAAGGGCGCAGGCGTGCAGTCTGCGCAGTTGCGTGAGCGTTTCATCCAGGCAATGGACGCAGATCTTGATACCCCGGCTGCGCTCGCAGAGATCTTTGAGGCAATCCGACTCGCGAATAGCCTCGTAGACTCAGGCGATGCATCCGCCGCTCGGGTGATTTCAGACACGGTCGTCGAACTGCTTGGTGCGCTTGGTCTTGTCGTTGGTCAGGGAGAGTCCGCTGACGAGGAGGTCAACGAGATGATCGCTCGGCGCGATCTGGCTCGAGCACAGCGTGACTTTGCCACTGCGGATGAGATGCGCGCGCAGCTCGAAGCTCGCGGGTGGACCGTTGAGGATACGCCGGAGGGGACCCGGATCCATCGCTGACAAGACCGATTTCGGTGCGGGTATTTGGCTCGGAAAAATTCTTTGCAAGAACACTGCACACTGATAACGTCAGGTCTGAGGGTGGGCAATTGCACCCGGTGACGAGTGCTTGCTGGTCGGAGTCTCTGAAAAGCAGCCACGGATCCGGATCGGTTCTCCCCCTTGAGGTGCGTGTTTCGGAAAGAAGGGGGTCACCGATATGGCGACCGGAACCGTGAAGTGGTTTAACGCAGAAAAGGGATATGGCTTCATCTCGCAAGAGGGTGGTACGGATGTGTTCGTCCACCATTCGGCGATACAGATGGAGGGTTACCGCTCACTCGAAGAGGGTCAGGCAGTTGAATTCGAGGTGCAGGAAGGGCAAAAGGGCCTACAGGCCGCGAACGTCAAAGCGGTCTAGCACCG
>DATLTI010000126.1:0-4085 GCA_035533675.1 Acidimicrobiales bacterium
AACCCCACTTGTCGCGAATTCGCTCTCAAAGCATTTTGGATCACTCGAAGTCTTTGCCGGAGTTGACCTCGCGATTGACCGCGGAAGTCGCGTCGTGATCCTTGGACTCAACGGTGCAGGAAAGACAACGCTGTTGCGCGTGCTTGCGGGCGTAGAGCCCCCAGACGCCGGTGAGATCGTTCCAGGACATGGTCTCAAGATTGGTTATTACGCCCAAGAGCATGAGACGCTCCGAGCAGACGAAAGCGTGTTTGCCAATGTGCGCAAGAACGCGCCAGCAAGCGTGAGCGATGTCGAGATCCGCCGGATCCTCGGCGCCTTCTTGTTCAGTGGCGATCGAACCGAACAGCACGCAGGAACACTCTCAGGTGGTGAGAAGACGCGTCTCGCGCTCGCCGCGCTTGTCGTCTCTTCAGCAAATGTGCTCCTTCTTGACGAGCCGACAAACAACCTCGATCCTGCAAGTCGCGAAGAGGTTCTCGCTGCGCTTCGCGCCTATGGGGGTGCGATTGTGCTCGTCACCCACGATCCCGGTGCGGTTCAGGCGCTGTCGCCCGACCGGGTGCTCTTGATGCCAGATGGCGTCGAGGATCTGTGGAGTGACGAACTCGCCGATCTTGTCGCTCTCGCATAGCGGGCGTCGGGATTGAGGGCGGCCAAAACCGGCAGAGTCGTTAGGGTGGATGGGGAAAACATTCACAGGAAATCATCAGGCAGGGCTCAGCGAGACACAAGAACGGGCCGCGATAGTAGAACAAGACCGAATCGGTGAGAACACGATTTCGATGTCGACCGACGAATAACAAGGCAAGGGAGTGACCATGGAAGAGCACATGGAGAACAACACCGGACAGAGCAGTGGTGCAACGGGTGAGCCGCTGATGCCGATCTCGACGCCGTTCGCCTCTCGCGAGGAGCCGGTCACGGCCGCTGAGCCGGTCGATCCGAACCCTGAACGTCCGACCGATGCGCCTCCCTTGATGCCTCTTTCGATGCCCTACGCGCCTCCGAGAGCTGACACAGCTGGCAACCTTTCGGGAGGGGCTGGCGCAGCGCCACCTCCATTTGATGCCTCGTCATGGACATCATCTGTCGATGACGGTGAACCACGCCACCGCGCCAAGCAGCGAGGACGTGTGGCAGCACTCGTGGCATTGGTCGCTCTTATCGCCGGTGGAGCAGGAGCGGCGATCGGGATCTCGACCCAGCACGGCACTCCATCTTCGGGTTCGTCTGGCATCAATGCGCTTCCCTCGACATCCTTGACGCCCTCATCGTCAAAGTCAGGCGCCAATTTCGTCACCTCCGTCGCCGCTGAGGTGACTCCCGCGGTGGTCGACATCCAGACGACGATTGCGACCCAGACCGGGACGACCGTGCAACAGGCGGCCGGGACCGGAATGATCGTCACGCCATCTGGCGAGGTATTGACGAACAACCACGTCATCGCCGATGCGACGAGCATCAAGGTGTCTATCCAGGGACACAAGGGACTGTTTCGTGCACAGGTGGTCGGTGTCGATCCTCCCCAGACCTCAGATATTGCGCTCTTGCAGATCGAGGGAGTGTCGAATCTTCCGTACGTCCATCTTGGTGATTCCTCCCAGGTCGCGGTCGGTCAGTCGGTCGTTGCCATTGGTAACGCCCTTGGAATCGGCGGACCTCCATCGGTGGTGAGCGGGATCGTCTCTGCGCTCAATCGCACGATCACCGCCGGCGATTCCACCGGTGCCGCGACCGAGACGTTGAACGGACTGATCCAGACCGATGCCCCGATTGTTCCAGGCGATTCGGGTGGGCCACTCATCAACTCAGCTGGCGCGGTGATTGGCATCGATACCGCTGCCTCGTCGACTCAGGGAAGCGGAGCGAGTCTTGGGTTCGCAATCCCGATCAACACCGCACGCGCAATTGTGACAAACATTGAGAATCATGTCGCCACCGGCGGGATCATCCTCGGTGAGTCTCCCTATCTCGGGATCTTCGAGCAGACCGCCCCGGGATTTGGTGCGGGCGGATTCAATTTCAACGGCGGAAATTCCGGAAATACGGGCAACACCGGAAATACGGGCACCGCGGCCCCAACTGCGGTTGGCGTCACACTCGGTGGCGTTGCGATTGGTAGTCCTGCCGATCAGGCAGGGTTGATTACCGGAGATGTGATCACCGCGATCAATAACAAGAAGACGCCGACCTGGTCCGCGCTTGTGGCAATCGTCCAGAGGCTTCATCCAGGAGACACCATCTCTATGAGCTTCGTCGATGCCTCGTCGGTTCCTCACACCGTGAGCCTCAAGCTCGCAGGGATCCCCAAATAACTCAAAGATCCCGGTAACCGGTCTGGCGAGGAGCGCACCGCGCATCATTGCGAGGCGAATATTTCCCCAGGTATGCGGTTGTCGTTTTGCCCCCTCGAGATGGCAATCGTAACGAGCGAGGCCCCGCCCACCTGAAGGTGGACGGGGCCTCGCTGATCTGTATCTCGCTTCGACTCGGTCAGGCTAAACCCAAACGGGCTAGGTTTTGGTCGCTAAAGAGGCGACGCGTTGGTCACACACTATTTTTTCGGCAAGGTCAATTGCCACATTGAGCTGTTGAACGAGTGCCCGCGCGGATTCGAGGTCGAGTTCGACCGCAACCCTCGCGCTGGTACCGAGGTCATAGTTGACAAAGTCGAGCAGCATTGCGTGTTCATCATCGCAGTGCGAGGCGTGGTCATAGCCAACCGTCGCCTGGGTGATCGGGAACCAACCCGTGCTTCCCTTGCCCGCTCCTTGAACCTTTGTCGTCGAGGCGATCATCGTGCACATATGCGTTCTCCCTCTTCTCTGTGACGACTAGTTCGCGAGCTGCTTTGCCCAGAAGGCAAAGACCTTCTCGGTGGCATCCATCGCCTGTTCCTGGCGATACATCTGGTTCTGGTAGTACATGAACCCGTGTCCGGCACCGTCATAACGATGGAACTCGTAGTCCTTGTTGAGTCGCTTGAGATCGGCCTCGTGCTGGTTGACCTGCTCTGGTGACGGGGACTTGTCGTCGTTTCCGAACAGTCCAAGAAGCGGAATGTTGAGCTTCTCGGTGTAGTTGATCACAGGAACCGGTCGCTGTGGGGTGAGCTGGTCTTCGGCCATGACGACGTTTCCGCCCCACAGGTCGACGACCGCGGTAAACCCTGGGACGAGCGATGCGACAAGCAGCGCGTGGCGTCCACCCGAGCAGGTTCCCATCACGCCGACCTTGCCGTTCGAGGTCGGGAGTGCTTTGAGGTATTCGAGCGCGGCGGCGCCGTCCGCGACGACCGAATCATCGGCGACTCCACCCTCGGAGCGGACCTTGGCCGTGACGTCATCGGAGGTGCCGTGTCCGACGCGACAGTACAGGTCGGGACAGATCACGTTATAGCCATGACGCGCGAGCCGTTCGGCGAACTCCTGGTAGAACTCGTCCCAGCCTGGCGCGTGATGGATCAGAACGATGCCTCCGCGGCGGAAGTCGTCGATTGGGTGAGCGACGTAGGCGTGGATCTCGTCGCCGTTGCCACCTTTGAAGGTGGTGATCTCAGCGGTGACG
The DNA here is from genome assembly GCA_035533675.1 of Acidimicrobiales bacterium. Classification (GTDB taxonomy): domain Bacteria; phylum Actinomycetota; class Acidimicrobiia; order Acidimicrobiales; family Bog-793; genus CAIVND01. The sequence continues at coordinate 3,571 of DATLTI010000126.1, forward strand.
CTGACGTGAGAGTCGGTGGTGAAGCTGTTCCACATGGAATTGGCCCTCCTGTTGAAAAGAATGAACAGGTGCCAGCCTATGCGAGTTGCGCCTGCCTGCGATAGGGAGAATCATGTGGGCTCTCTTGGGAATAAGAGCAAGGATGGCGCTCGTTTTTCGCCAATGTGTCAATAGGGGAGAGGCACTAGGGTGCAACGTGAAGAGGCTCAGGTACGCGATCTTTGGCGGAGGTGGCCAAGATGTTTGTTGGTGTGCCAAGAGAGGTTAAGACCGACGAGAACCGGGTAGCCATGACTGCCGCCGGGGTGCGTGAACTCGTCCACGCGGGCCACAGTGTGCTGGTTGAGGCTGGAGCTGGCGCTGGCTCGATGATTACCGATGAGCGCTATGTCGCTGCTGGAGCCAAGATCGTGGACCTGGCCGAAGAGGTCTGGGCGAGAAGCGATCTCGTCGTCAAGGTCAAAGAGCCAGTTGCATCTGAATATCCGCTCCTTGGCATCAGTCGAGGTCAGGTG
>DATLTI010000127.1:0-1058 GCA_035533675.1 Acidimicrobiales bacterium
GCCACCTCTTCAAAGAACGGCAAGTGCCGCAGCGTCTGATCATTCCCAAACACGGAGTGCCACCCCCTCGCAAACGAGGCGATTAGTCAACCAACAACATCATGCACCACAATACTCAGAACAAGTGTCGTTTTGTGTCACCCTGTATCGCATTTTGTGACACACTGGAACTGCTACGTGATGCATTCTGGCGGTGGGGGCCCATTTGACGAACCCTGATCCTTGCGAGATGTTCTTGGGGGGCCCGCAGGGACCACGTTCAGTCTTCCGTCGGATCGTTACCCACCCTCCCCAAACGAGCGAGCGAATCACATGGATTCCATCAACGCGATGTCGCCCGATCCCTCCTCCACGCCGAAGGACAACGCATCTGTGTGGGAGGACTTTCTCGACATCTTCTACGCGCCGTCCAAGGTCTTCGCGCGCCGCGCGAACGGAAACTTCTGGATTCCGCTTATACTGGTAACCGTCCTGATCGCCGCACTCGCTTACGCTAACCGCAACATCATGCAACCGGTACTCGACGCCGAATTGGCAAAGAGTGCCGCCGCCGTGATGAAGGCGAATCCGCAGATCACTCAGGCCATGCTGGACAAGTCGCGACCCGCGAGCATCGCCTTCGCACAGTACGGCGCGGTGGTACTGATTCCGATCATCATCCTCGTTATGGGGTTCGTGACCTGGCTCGGGGCGAAGTTCGTGGATGCGAAGCTCTCGTGGAACGCGGCGCTTGTAATCGTCTCCTACGCGACCGTGCCGAAGGTGGCACAGCAGATCGTCCTTTCGGTGCAGGGTCTGTTGATGGATCCATCGAAGCTGACTTCGCGATTCAGCATCGAGGTCGGTCCCGCGCGATTCATGGACCCAGCATCAATAAATCCCCTGCTGGGCGCCATCCTCGATCGGTTCGACCTGTTCGCCTTGTGGGGCCTGGTGCTGATCGCAATCGGCGTCGCGGTGATCGGTAAAGTCCCCAAAGCGAAGGCCTGGGCGTTCGGCATCGGCCTCTGGGTGGTCACGCTGCTTCCCGGCCTGTTTGGCGCCTACCGCCAGATGTA
>DATLTI010000128.1:0-5439 GCA_035533675.1 Acidimicrobiales bacterium
CTCGGCGCGCTCTTCTTTGATGATCGTGGCACGCTCGCGGAAGAGGTGGTCATCGGATGCGTTGGTCTTTTCCATGCAGGCCTTGACTGATTCGGCCTCAATGCGGGCCTGGGTTGGGTCGTAGACGCCACAGGGAAGGTCGCAGTGGGCGTTGACGATCAGGGGTGCACTTGCTGCATCGATCGCAGCGAACAGGCGAGAGGTGAAGGCCATGTCGGAGCTCCTTGGATATCTTTTCCTGCGTCGCGGAGCGCGCAAGTTCGCCAGGTTTGACGATGCCTGCCATGCTAGCCACTCTTGCGAGTGGCGAGTTCAGGCCGAAATCTTTCACCGCCCGCCGAGAACTCGGCGACAATAAGTTCTTTCGAGGAGAGGCGATGATCTGATTGGACCGGATACTTGCGCGAATCGCCGGGCGTATTCTTCGCGTTGAGGTACAGGGCACGAGCATGGCTCCAACGCTCGCTCCGGGCGAGCGACTCCTGGTCCATCGGACAAAACGCGTGCGCGTTGGCGACATCGTTGTCGTAGTAGATCCCGACCTCGCGGCCAGAACGCTGATCAAGCGCGTCTCTGCGGTCTCTGTTGATGCGGTGCTTGTCGCTGGTGACAATCAGCAGGCAAGCCGCGATAGTACGGACTTTGGACCGGTAGAAAAGACGCTGCTCGTCGGCCGGGCCTGGTATCGATATTTTCCCCGTGAAGCGCGCAAAAGGCTCAGACGCCTCTAGGTAGAAATTCCAGGCGACCAAGAGCGCCTGCGTGGCCGGTACGCTCTTTATTCGATGCGACGGATCGCGGTTCTCTCGATGCATACCTCTCCGCTTGCCCAGCCAGGTACTGGCGACGGCGGCGGAATGAATGTCTATGTACGCGAGCTCACTGCCGCGCTTGCCCGATCGAATGTGGCCTGTGATGTCTTTACCCGAGCAGATGCGCCGGGGCTTTGCGAGACCATCGACGTAGAGCCCGGATTTCGCGTTCATCATCTTCGCGTCGGTCCACCTGAGCCAGTCGACAAGGGTCATCTGCATCTGCTTACGGCTGGCTTCACCGAGGCCGTCGATGCAAAAATGGATGAACTCGAGTTAAATGACGGTCTCGGGTTTGACGCGATTCATGCCAATTACTGGCTCTCGGGGGTCGTCGGGCACACGCTGAAGCACCGACGCTCGCTTCCGCTCGTCTCGACCTTCCACACGCTTGACCGGGTGAAGGCCGAGGCAAGTCCTGGGGAGATTGACGTGCACGATCCAGATCGTCGTGCACTCGCTGAGGCAGAGGTGATTGGTTGTTCTGATGCGGTGCTTGCCTCGTGCAGTGTCGAGGCTGACCAGCTTGTTGATCTCTATGCGGCAGATCGCTCGCGCGTTGCAATCATTGCTCCTGGGGTCGATCACGCGTTCTTCTCACCTGGGGTGCGCGCTCAAGCCCAGAGAGCGGTCTCGCTCCAGGGGGCAGGGCCGCTCCTGCTCTTTGTCGGGCGAATCCAGCCGCTCAAGGGTGTCGATATTGCCGTGCGTGCCCTTGCCGACCTGATTGACAGGGGCGTACCAACTGCTCGTCTTGTCGTCGTTGGTGGACCGAGCGGTCCCATGGGAGAACACGAGGTCAATCAGCTTCACCAACTTGTCGCGAGGCTTGGTCTTACGGACTCGGTGCATTTTGTAGTTCCGCAGCCTCACGAGCTTCTCTCGACCTACTACCGCGCCGCAGACTGTGTGCTGGTGCCTTCAATGTCTGAATCATTTGGACTCGTCGCCCTGGAGGCAGCGTCTTGCGGTACACCGGTTGTTGCAGCGGCAGTCGGTGGATTGACGACACTCGTCGATGACGGGTCGACGGGGTATCTCATCGAGAGCAGGGATCCAAAGGATTACGCGGCTGCATTGCATCGGCTCTGGGCGCAGTCGGGCCAGCGCGCACAGTTCTCGAAGAACGCGGTCTCAAAGGCCTCCGCCTATACCTGGCCGCGCGCCGCGGAGGGTCTTCTCTCACTCTATGGCCGTCTGATCGAGCATTCGCTCGTCAGCTGCTAGATCTGGGTCATACGCGGAGCGCTTTATTTGACCGCTAGCGTGTGGAAATGGCACGTTTGACAATTATCGGTGGCGGTCGGATGGGCTCTGCTCTTCTTGCCGGCCTCATCTCGAACGGCTGGGCAGAGGCGCGCGACTGTACGGTTATTGAACGTTATGAGAACACCCGTACCGCGTTGGCCAGGCGTTTTCCGGGTATCTCGGTCGCCGATGCAGCGGTGCCCGGCGAATCGGTCGTCATTGCGGTCAAGCCCTCAGATGCCGAGCAGGCGTGTCGAGCGCTTCCCGCGAAGAGTTTTGACCGTGTGCTCTCGATTGCGGCTGGGCTGACGACGAAGACGCTCGAGAGCTGGCTGTGGCGCGACGCGCGTGTTCTGCGCGCGATGCCAAATACGCCAGCACTTCTCGGTGTCGGCGCGTCAGTTGTCGCGCCGGGCCGTTTTGCTACTGATGATGATCTGATCTGGGCCGAGAGCGTGCTCTCTGCGATTGGCGTTGTCGTCCGGCTCCCCGAAAAGCTCATCGATGCGGCTACCGGTCTGTCCGGTTCGGGTCCTGCGTACATCTTCATGGTTGCTGAGGCGCTCGTCGACGCCGGAGTGCTTGTCGGCCTTGACCGGGAGGTGGCGCGTGTTTTGACGCTGCAGACGATCCTTGGCGCTGCGAGGATGCTGGCCGAGAGTGGTGAGTCACCAGAGGTGCTCCGTGCCGCAGTGACCTCTCCAGGTGGCACGACTGCTGAGGGTCTGCGAGTACTTGAATCGCGCGCCATGCGCGCCGCGTTCACCGAGGCTGTTGAGGCGGCGACGAGACGCTCTCGCGAGCTCGGGTCAGACTAGTCATCATGTTTCAGGCTGGTTGGACCTTTGGCCCTGTGTGATCGGCCGCGATCAAGAAACCGACGAAGATGATCGCGATCCCGATGCTCAGTGAGACCGAGAATGCCGTCATCTTGTCGAAAACCGAATTCATCAGCCCGCTTGCCCCAGTTACGAGCGTTCCTGCCGCGATGAGGCAGTTGGCAATTACGAGACGTCCACGCCGGATTTTGATCGCGCTGTAGATCGCCCCGCCGATCAAAACAATCGAACCGAGACCCGATCCGACGCCTGCAAGCACCTCTGGAAGTCCGGGAAGTACCTTCGCCGCCTGGGCGAGCTCATGGTGTGGCAGCGTTGCATGAAAGCGCTCGGTGATGATCACACCAGCAGCAAACATCGAATAGAGACTCACCACAACAAAAGCCATGTTTCCCCAGCGTCTGCCTAGCATCAGGTAGATCGTGCCTGTCGCGAGAAACGGAACGTTGGTTACGCCTCCAAAGAGATAGAAGATGCGAAACGACACACCGGTCCAACCGGCGCTCGCTCCGACCGCGAGAGCACCTGAGGCGATGGCAAACATGAGCAGCGCAATTGACCATGCGAGTTCGTGGGATCGCTTTCGCTCCAGATATCGCTCGAAAGTCGAGAGCGAGAAGGCAAACGCGATGAGAGTCGCGACAACACCAGAGATGGAATCGGCCATGACGATCATCCTAGAAGGGCAACTTCTCCAATTCTTGACGATTCGTTACCGACTTGTTACAGTCCGGTCACAGCGTAACGGCAGACTGCCGTGAATCCCGGGGGGGCCATATGTTCCGTTTGAAACTTTTACGTCGTCTATCCGTCGCAGCACTGACGTGTTCTGTGATCGCACCTTTCGCATTGAGCACAAGTTCATCAGCGACAGTGCGGAAGCACGCGGCAAGTTCTAACTTTGCGATCACCCTCGGCGTGGTGGAGCCGTTCTCTGGTGCATCGGGCTTTATCGGTGCTCATGTGACTGCACAGGTGTACTCAGCGGTTGACGAGATCAACAAGGAAGGTGGCGTTCTTGGTCACCAGATCGTCGTTACGCCAGTTGACACCAAAGGTGACCCAGCTGACGCGTTGCCTGCCGTCGCACAGTTCATCGCAACGGCATCGCACCTCTTCTTCATTCATGGTCCTGGTTCGGACTCTGGGCCTGAGCTTGCTCCCGTCATCAACAATGACAAGATTGTCATGATGTCGCCTGCTGGCCAGTCAGAGTTTGACAAGACAAAGTTGAAGTTCTTCTGGCGTGCAGTAGCTCCTGACGCAGCAAACGGAATTGCGATGGCGATCTTTGCAAAGCGCCACCATTGGACGCGTGTTGCCACGGTGTTCGGCTCTGACCAGGGTTCGCAAGGCGACCTCCCCGGCATCGTCGAGGGAATCAAGTCGCTCGGCCTCAAGCAGGTGTCGATCTTGAACATCTCTGCTGACCAGCCGTCGTACCAGTCCGAGGTTGCCCGCTTGCTTGCTACCAAGCCACAGGTGATCTTCACTGAGACAGACCCCACTACCGCCGCGACATTCTTTGGCGAACTCACACAGCAACACAGCGCCGTGCTCCCCATCATCTCGACCCAGGGTGGTGTGATCCAGACCTACATGGCGCCATTCCGTGCAGCGGTTGGTGCCAAGCTGTTCGCGAAGGAGTACTACGCGATCAGCAATGCAGGTGCAAAGGCGAACCCTGCGACTGCGGTGTTCCAGGCGTCACTGCTCGCGACTGGCCCCGCAGGGCAGGTTCCAGACCCTGCGAAGTACCTCACCAGTCCGAACACGGCAATTGGCTACGCGCAAGTGGTACTCGTTGCGCTTGCCGCAACTGCCGCGCACTCGGTAAGTGGTCCAGTGTTCAACAACTTCATCGCTGCGATCGCTAATCCTGGTAAAGGTAAGACAATCGTCTACACCTATGCCGCAGGAGTAAAGGCCCTCGCGCAGCACAAGAAGATCGAGTACATCGGTCCGGCAGGTCCGTACAAGTTCAACCAGTTCCATAACTCGTACGGTGGTCAGGTTGCGGAGGGAGTCACCGTCGGGGGTACATACGTCATCAAGGGCACGATCTCTTCCAAGGAGATCCAAGCTCACTAAGTAATTCAACGAGCTGTCGCCCGGAGTACCGCAGGGTTATTAGGGGTACTCCGGGCACAGACGTTTTGCTCCGACACGCCTGTATGAGCAATATGCGATACCACAAAATTGAGAGAACGCAGCAATGCAACGAAAAGTCAATTTGACCGCGTATCAACTCTTCCGCCTTCTGTGTCAAATCGATCGGAGGATCGAGTGCATCTCCTCATAACGAGTATCGGTTTCGGTCTCGTTCAAGCTGCAATTCTAAGTATCAGCGCTATGGGTTTTTCACTCCAGTTTGGTATGACCAATGTATTGAACCTGAGCTATGGCTCGCTGATGACAATTGGTGCATTCTTGACACTGTTGATAAGTGAGCAGGGAATTTCCATCTGGCTCGGTGTCCTTATCGGTGCAATCACTGTTGGATTCATCACTCTCGTAATCGGGCGCGTGATCATCCGGAG
>DATLTI010000129.1:0-4202 GCA_035533675.1 Acidimicrobiales bacterium
ACGACAACGCGACCTCAAACGTCTTGTTGCCTTCTCCTCGCTCTCGCACATGGGCTTCATCGTGATCGGTACGTTTGCTCTCACTGGCCAGTCGGTCAGCGGTGCCGTTGTCGAAATGATGAACCATGGGCTCTACACGGCCGCACTGTTCCTCTTGATCGCGATGATCTATCGAAGAAGGCGGACGTTCGAGATTGCAAAACTGCACGGGCTCCAGAGCGCCGCGCCGGTTATGGCTGGCATCTTCACCCTTGTGATGCTCGCGTCAATTGGCGTTCCCGGACTGAATGGTTTCGTGGGTGAATTCCTTATCCTCACCGGAACATTTTCTGCGCATCGCTGGTGGGCTGTCGTCGCGGTGCTCGGCGTTGTTATCTCTGCCGTCTATATGCTCTGGGCCTATCAGCAGGTCTTTCATGGCAGTCAGGAGGCGACCGCGAACGAGGAGCCATTTCGCGACGTAACGACCAGAGAGCGGCTCGTGCTCGTGCCGCTTATCGTGTTGATCGTTTTTCTTGGCGTCTACCCAAAACCAGTGTTGGATCGCATTGAGCCGAGTGTGAATCAGCTCATTGCCCATATCCATCAGGTCGAATCGACCAATGTCTTAACCGCAAATGCGTTGTCACCCTTGGAAGGGAAGTGATTGAGGTGTTGGCGAGCGCATTTGCTCTACCGGTGATCAACTACACCGCGATTCTGCCCGAACTCATCTTGCTCGGTGGAATGCTGGTCATGCTCGGTCTCGTGGCAGTGATCCCAAAGGACTTTGCGACCACCACCTACGCCGGGCTGACAATGGGCATTGGAACAGCCTCACTGGTCTCTTCGCTTGTGCTCTGGCACGACGTAACCAGGAGTGGTCCCTTCCAGGCGATTGCACAGATCGTCAACGTCGATGGATTCTCAATATTTCTGATGGTGCTGGTCTCGTCGATCCTGATCGTCGCGCCGATGCTCGCGGCTGGATATCTCGAGAACGAGGGCATTCGCGGCGCGGAGTACTACATCCTCGCGCTGATCAGCGGATCGGGAGCAATGCTGATGGGTGCATCGAACGACCTCATCATGATTTTCTTGGCGCTTGAGGTGCTTTCGATTCCGCTCTATGTCATCGCCGGTTTGAACTTTAAGCGCGCGACCTCTGGCGAGGCGGCGATGAAGTACTTCCTGCTCGGATCTTTCTCCTCGGCGATCTTTGTCTATGGGATTGCCTTGACATACGGCGCGACCGGAACGACGAACCTTGGGTCAATCGCCGGGTTCCTCTCTCGCAACGTGATCAGCTCTCCGGGAACGCTCTATGCCGGAGTCGCGCTGATGGCCGTCGGATTCGCATTCAAGATCGCTGCGGTGCCATTTCACATGTGGAGCCCTGACGTCTATGAGGGAGCGCCCGACGGGGTCGTAGGGTTCATGGCTGCAATTGCCAAGGTCGGTGGGTTTGCCGCGTTGCTGAGGGTATTTCTTGGTGCACTGCCGACACTTGCAAGTGTCTGGTTGCCTGTCATCTGGATCCTTGCGGTACTTAGCCTTGTTGTGGGTGCCGTGGTTGCGTTGAGCCAACGCAATCTCAAACGGATGCTTGCCTATTCATCGATCAACCATGCAGGATTCATCCTGCTCGGTCTCGTCGCGTTGAGTACGCGCGGCATTGCAAGTTCGCTCTATTACCTGTTTGCATACAGCTTCGTCGTGCTCGGAAGCTTTGCGGTGATCGCTGTGATCGCTCGCGAGAATGGTGGTGGGTCAGAGATCGATGCGGTACGAAATCTCGGGCGCCGCTCTCCATTGCTCGGGACGATCTTTGCCATCTTTTTGCTCGCGCAGGCCGGTGCTCCGTTCACGACGGGATTCCTCGCGAAGTTCTACGTCGTCAGTGCCGCCATCGACGCACATTCCTATGCGATCGCCATCATTGCGATGCTGAGCGCTGCGGTGGCGGCGGTCTTCTATCTCCGGGTGGTGCTTGTGATGTTCTCGGGAAGTGATTCCCCCGAGGTGATTGGTACCTCCGAGGAACAGCCGATCGCGGTCTCTCGCTGGGTCTGGAGTGGGCTTTCTATATGCGTCATTGCAACTGTTGTCTTTGGAGTCTGGCCATCGCCGCTGATTGATTTTGCGCGCGCCGCGAGCCTGATCTTCCACTAGCGCTTCTGGGATATCAAACATCGGTCTGAAGGTGCTGGTCAACCCACACCTTTGAGCTGGGATCGGTAGGGTGTCGGTATGGATCGGGTCGTCTTGCGTTCAAGTTTTGAAGAGGTCAACGAACAGGTCTTGCGCGCTGGCGATCTTCTCGGACTTCATCCAGGGATTATTGAGGTCTTGACTTCGTGTGAGCGCGAGGCAGTAATTGCCATTCCAATGTATGACGATGACGGAAACATCGAGGTGCTCTCTGGGTATCGTGTGCAACATTCAAGTGCACGCGGCCCGACAAAGGGCGGGATCCGTTTTCACCAGACCGTGAATCTTGATGAGACCCGCGCGCTCGCAAGCCTGATGACCTGGAAGACCGCGCTCGTCGATGTGCCCTTTGGTGGCTCAAAGGGTGGAGTCGCGGTTGACGCCTCGACGCTGAGTGCACGCCGCAAGGAACAGATCATTCGCCGCTGGACGCGGTCTTTAGTTGAGATGCTCGGTCAGAATCGCGACATCCCATCCCCAGACCTCGGCACGGACGCGCAGACCATGGCTTGGTTCTTGGATGAGTACCAGCGCCTCGAGGGCTTCCAGCCAGCATGCGTGACGGGTAAGCCGATTGAACTTTTCGGAGCACCAGGACGTGAAGAGGCTACGGGTCGCGGGGTAGCGGGAATCACGCGTGCCGCACTTGAACGCGACGGTCACGAAATCGAAGGCGCGCGTGTTGCGATTCAGGGATTTGGAAACGTTGGCCGGTATACCGCACTGACCTGTAGCGAGCTCGGAATGAAAGTCATTGCTATCGCAGATGTCACCGGGGGGATAGTCGATCCAGATGGCCTCGATGTCTGGGAGCTCCTCTCGTATCCGGATCTTTCTCATGCGACTGTCGGCGACCGCATTGGTTCTGCGGACGTACTTGAGGTTGAGTGTGACGTGTTGATTCCTGCTGCTCTTGGTGAGGTGATTACCGACGAAAATGTTGATCGTGTGCGATGCACATACCTGATTGAGGCGGCAAATCACCCAACGATCTCAACAGCTGATGCGAGGCTGCATAAGCGCGGGATCACGATTGTTCCGGATATTCTTGCCAATTCCGGAGGCGTGCTTGGCTCGTACTTTGAATGGACCCAGAATATTCAGGAGTTTCGCTGGCCTCTTGAGCGGTTTCGCGAAGAGCTTGATGCGCGTATGGCGGTTGCTTTCAACACCACCGTCGAGACAGCAGATCAATATAAGGTTGACCTACGCACGGCAGCCTATGTCGTTTCAGTCAAGCGAGTCGCCGAGGCGTTTACCCTTCGCGGGACACTCGCCTAGAAATACCGGCAATCAGTCGCGGAAGTTTCCAAACTGCAGGGGAATACCGAGGTCCTCTTCCTTGAGCTTCGCGATCACGGCCTGAAGATCGTCACGCTTTTTTCCAGTGACTCGAATCTGTTCGCCCTGGGTCTGCGAGCCCACGCCCTTGAGCGGGAGATCCTTGATCACCTTGTTGATCTTCTTCGCGTTGTCCTGATTGATGCCGGCCTTGAGCTCGACGGTCTGTCGAAGCGTTCCCTTTGAGGCCTCCTCGGCCTTCTTGTACGAGATTGATTTCAACGAGACCTCGCGCCGCACGAGTTTTTCTTCAAGCACCTGTACTAGGGCGCGCAGGCGGTCCTCGGAGGGCGCGTGCAGTTCGATCTCGTTATCTTTCTCCTTGAGCTCTATGGACGCGTCCGTACCCTTGAAGTCAAAGCGCGTCGAGATCTCTCTGGAGGCTTGATCGACTGCGTTGCGAACCTCTTGCATGTCGACCTCTGAGGTGATGTCAAAACTTGGCATGCCTCCACGCTAGCCCCAGAGCATTCGTTTCGTGATCTTCGCATCGCTCATCAGGAGCTGATCAAGCCGTGTTGGTGAGGTGACAGAGATCTTGTAACGTGTCACCCCTGAGGGCTGGTACCCAAGTGGCCAACGGGAGCAGACTGTAAATCTGCCGGCAGCGCCTTCGTAGGTTCGAATCCTACCCGGCCCACTCTCAGGCCTTCGGGCCGCGCGTTGTGCGA
>DATLTI010000130.1:0-1607 GCA_035533675.1 Acidimicrobiales bacterium
CATTAGTCCGTATGACCTGGACGCCCACCCGCGACCGATGAAATACTGGCGATGGTTGGCGGGTGTGGTCACCGAGTTTTCCTTGCAGCTACAAGCGCGTCATTAGTCTGGTGCGGAGACCTTTGAGGACCATCGACTGTCGCTTTGAGCACGATCCCTAGATTTCGCTTCGTCAGGTTCTCCTCTCGCCAACCTCCTTACAACTCAAGTGGAGGTGATGGTGATGAAACGAATCAGAGACCGCGTTGCTGGCCTTGATGTACATCGGGACACCGTTGTCGCGTGTTGTCGCGTTGTCGATCCCGACGGTGAGGTCGAGGTGACCAAACAGAGCTTCGCGACGACGAGAAGGGGTCTTTCCGAGCTGGCGACGTTCTTGTCCGACGCGTCGGTCGAGACCGTCGCGATGGAGGCAACCGGCATCTACTGGCGATGTGTCTACTACGCGCTCGAAGGGATGTTCAACGAGCTGTGGCTGTGCAACGCGCAGCATGTGAAAAATGTTCCGGGCAGAAAGTCAGATTTATCTGACGCGGAGTGGCTGGCCGATGTCGCGGCCCATGGGATGGTGCGACCCAGCTTCGTCCCACCGCCAGAGATCCGCGAGCTGCGTGAGCTGACCAGATACCGAAAGACCCAGGTCGATGCCAGAGCACGGGAGATCCAGCGCCTCGAAAAGGCGCTGCAAGACGCGGGCATCAAGATCACCTCGGTTGCCTCTTCGGTGTGGAGCGCGTCGTCACGGTTGATCATCGAGGCGCTCATCGCAGGGACACGCGACCCAAAGGTGCTCGCCGAGATGGCCAAGGGGAGGATGCGCGTAAAGATCCCCCACCTCGAAGAGGCACTGTCGGGACACTTCGGCGCCCACCATGCGATCCTCTGTCGTCAGATCATCGGTCACATCGACTTTCTCGACCGATCGATCGGCTCACTCACCGAGGAGATCACCACCCGTCTCGTCCCTTTTGAATCCGCGGTCGCGATCGTCACCTCGATCCCGGGGATTGCGAGAACGACCGCGGAGGTGATCATCGCCGAGACCGGCGCAGACATGAGGAGGTTCCCAAGCCCCGGCCAGCTGTGTGCCTGGGCGGGGGTCGCACCAGCGAGCTATGAGTCAGCGGGCAAACGCCGACCGGCGGGCACGCGTCACGGTTCACCATGGCTGCGACGGGCGCTCATCGAAGCCGCCCGGTCCGGTGCACGCACGAAGGGAAGTTACTACTCGCAACAGTACGCGCGCATAGCACGACGACGGGGACCAAACAGGGCGTGTGTTGCTGTCGCCAACTCGATGCTGTTCACCATCTGGCATCTGCTCAGCGACGGCCAGCTCTATGAAGATCCCGGCGCCGACTACTTCAGCCGCCGTCATGATCCAGCCGTCGAGGCAAAGCGACTCGCATGCAAGATCGAGATGCTCGGTTATGACGTCAACCTCATCGAGAGGGCCGCATAGCTCCACTGTCAACTGACAACTTCAGTTCTTCTCAGCCCAAAGCCTCGTTGCGCGCGCCTATATTCATGCAAGGGAAGGGTATTTCTCCCTAGAAAATCAAGGTAGATCTTGGTATGCCTTCGACAACGAGTTCCGGGCGAAGTGG
>DATLTI010000131.1:0-2573 GCA_035533675.1 Acidimicrobiales bacterium
AGAGTTGGACCAATCCGTCTCCTCATCGAATTGACGATGCCGTCGAAGCCCTTGGTGCAGAGTCCCTTCGACACATACTTCGACTCAAATGATCCCGTTTACGGGCAACAGGGGAGAGGAGCCCCCACATTTCTGGACGGGTAGCAATCGAGACGTCGATCGGCGGGATTCAATTTGAATTGCATCAACCGAGCCGCTTCCACAGTGGAATATTGCGATACGAGTATGACTCCCAGAACGGCCGAGGTTCAGGTCATACACCTCTGAGCGGGAGCATTGAAAAGGACATGCGACAGCAGATTGCGCGGAAAGTCGAGAGTGGGCTCAGCAATCTCGCCACCTCGTAATTGGGAAACTGCCAGAGCAAGGTTGCAGATGTGTGTCACGTCGGGTCACCGGCATCTTGCTTTATGAGTGACGTCGTCGTACCAAGTACTAATTTCGGCTGTATCCGCGCTAAGGCGAGAGTTTTTTCTCGAAGAGTCCGAATCCCGCTCTACTACGGACGAGATGGTAGCCGCCGGCGATCTGTTGAAACACGTCAGCGTGATCGGCTGCACTCAGCACCAGAGGCAGCAATAGATACCGCACCTGGCTCGCCACGGGGAGCCTGGTGCCCGTGTCATTCGAGATGCCCCAATTTGCCGCGCTAAATGGGTTCGGCCAGACGTAGACCTGGTCTCGGTGGTCGACGTGTGACACCAGCGGAAACCACGCGGTGACCACGGCGTTGGGAGGTAACGCCTTCTCAACGTAGGCCAGGGCGTTAATCGAACTCGTTGGCACCCAATCCGGGTCGACCTGGTTGGCCGAGAACGGTGCGTAACCCCACAGTGCGCACGACCAGATGGCCGCCATCAGGGCCACTGCCGCCAGTGCATTCCGCCGCCAGGCGAGGGGCTGTTTGGCGATGGCGTAAAGCACACCCAACACCAACACCGGTGCTAGTGGCATCGAGTACTGAAAGAGAATCTGATGCATGTAGGGGTCATTGCTGATGATGTTCTCCGCGACCACGAGGACCCCGATAAGAGCAATCTCCGGAGCGAGCAAAAAGGTGAAGCCGACGGTGCTCCCGAGTTGCCAAAGATAGTAGGGGCGACCCTGCGAACCCAGATAGGACCAGAGTTGCCCGGGCCTGTGTAGGAGGGTGCCCAAGAGACCTGAAATGCCACCGAACGGTAGGCGCGAGGCATAGATACTCGACGAGCCGAGCAACGCTGGGATGATCAGCCAGTTAGCCACCATGGCCCAGAGCACCGACCCGGCGACGATTGAAATCCCCAGTCGCCGATCTCGCCGAGCAGCGACCCACACGCCCAATGGAACGACGAGTAACGCTGCGTCCTCTTTCACCATCAGCGAGAGCGCCACCATAACCACGAGTAGTACTGATCGACGCTCGATAGCGGCGTAGATCGCCAGGCTGATGAAGAGGACTTGGAACGCCTCGGGATGGAACTGATCGAGGTTGCTCTGCTGCAAGAGGGGGTTCAATAAGTAAGTGACGACCAGCGAGGTGGCGACGAGAGTGCTCTTGATGTACTTGCGAGCCAGCAGGTAGATGGGGACGGCGGGACCAGCGAGCAGGAGCGTCTGCAGGACGAGGAGCCCCTGCGGCTCGGGGAAGAGTTGGTAGAACGGCGCAAACAGCAGCAGCACGAACGACGTATGGTCACCGAAAAGGTTACGTCCCATGACGGTGACGAAGGGCTCGTGGAAATGTGAAATGAGCCACATGCCCTGATCAAAGATTGCGAGGTCAAATGGAGGATCACCGTAGCCGTAGTACAGCTTCAGGCTCAGGTGAATGAACCATCCAACATAGAGAACAACAAGGAGAACGACCGCCATGTACTTCATCCGGGTCAACGACCGGCAGGATCTCTTGGCCCAACTCGACAGGACGCGCAGGGCAGAGCTGGAATTCGCTAATGGCCGCACATGTTTGCCATGAACGATATGGACGCTTGACGACTTATCATTCATTTCAATGGAACTATAGAGTCCCTCTTTGATTATTTTTCGACCGTGGTGGACGATGTCACTAACTGGTCATTGCAAGGCTGCAGATCTGGTGCGTCGGGTCCGGGACACTCCACGGACTAATTAGTTAATCTCGAGCAAACCTATCGCCGGGTAAGAGTCGCTACACCCAAGGTCGGATCCTCCAGTGGTCTTGATCCTGTTGCATTGGGTCCCGGACGCCAAAGACGTCCCATTCGGCATCCGTCAATTGCGGACAGCGGGTTGTGCCAGCGTGATTGGGCCGACGAGGTCCACCCACCGGATGGCGGCGTCTGGCAGCATGCAGGTACTGCAAACGTCGAAGAGGAGTCTGGTGGAGCGCTGTGTGGCAGTCGAAGAACTGACCGTGGAGTTACTTGATCGATTGCGGACCGGTCGTGACGTGGGACCTCTGATGTCGGCCGATCCCGGTGCGCTCCTGGTCGGCAACGGGCCGAACGACTGGTACGAGGGTGGAGCGCTCTTGACGCACTTTCGTGAAGCGGTCAAAGAGTACGGCGGATTGCAATTTGAGCCTGGGAACCCCGAGGCTTGGGTCGAGGGTA
>DATLTI010000132.1:0-3158 GCA_035533675.1 Acidimicrobiales bacterium
GAGAACTTCCTCGGACGCCACCTTTTTTCTAATTCGTGACAACTGCTAGAATTCAAAACTCAGCCCGGGGGTATAGCTCAGCTGGTAGAGCACTTGCATGGCATGCAAGGGGTCAGGGGTTCGAATCCCCTTACCTCCACAAATAAAGTTCCTGATAAAGGGGCTATTCCGAAGAGCACTTTGCTTCAAAACTCTTGATTTGGTACGTTCTTTAGCAACGACTTTAGCAACGCGA
Source organism: Acidimicrobiales bacterium (assembly GCA_035533675.1). GTDB lineage: Bacteria > Actinomycetota > Acidimicrobiia > Acidimicrobiales > Bog-793 > CAIVND01. Next base: position 236 of record DATLTI010000132.1, read on the forward strand.
ATATTCCCCTATCGGCGACATTTGGGAATAAGTCGAGGAGGAAACGGTGGCGGGACACAAGAGCAACGGCGAAGGATCGATTTATCAGCGCGCCTCTGATAATCGGTGGATGGGAGCCATATCCCTAGGCCACGACGCCAACGGACGGCCAAATCGAAAAGTCATCAGCGCGAGAACCCGCAACGAAGTAGTTCACAAGATGAGGAAGCTCCAGCACGATCTCGATCAAGGTCTCCCCGCTCCCGACACTTCGATCACAGTGGCCCAACTGCTTATGCGCTGGTACGAAGACGTCCTGCGCCACCAGGTTGCGGCCAGCGCCGCCCGGAACTACAAGGCAGTCGCTGATCAACACATCATCCCGACACTCGGTAAGAAGAAAGTCGCGAGCCTCACCACTGCCGACGTCGATCGTCTCGTCTCACAAAAGCTCGACAGCGGCCTCTCCGTTTCCACAGTTCGACGAGTCAGAGCCGTTCTTGCTCAAGCAATCGACCAAGGGATCCGCTGGGACAGTGTCACCCGAAATGTCGCCAGACTTTCTCGCCCACTCAAGACCACCAGAGCTGAGGGTAGAACTCTCACTCCCGAACAAGCTCGTCTGCTACTCGAGACACTTGAGGGACATCGAAACGAAGCACTCTATGCGCTCATGCTCTCTACTGGCCTTCGGCGGGGCGAGGCACTTGGTCTCCAATGGAAAGACTTGGACGAAAAGACCGGCGTGCTTACGGTCCGTCGCCAACTGACTCGAGAAGACGGCGAACTGGTCACCACGGATACGAAAACGGCACGTAGTCGGCGCGCGGTGAATCTCCCCGCTCCAATGTTGGCAACCATCAGGGCGCACAAGGCTCGCCAGGCCGCTGACCGTTTAGCGCTTGGCGAAGCGTGGCAGGTTACAGGATTCATCTTCACCACGTCGGTTGGGACACCGATGGATCCGCGAAACCTCAATCGTGAATTCAAGACGATTTGCCATCGCGCGGGTCTCGGCGACTGGCATCCGCACGAACTCCGACACTCCGCGGCCAGTCTTATGCTTGCCCGAGGCGTCAAAATACAAGTCGTGAGTGAGGTCTTGGGACACGCCTCAATACGCATGACGGCTGACGTGTACGGACATATCTTGGCGCCTGATCGACAGGCCGCCGCGGACGCAATGAGCGACACCCTTTGGACTGACCACAAGAGGAGCTGATCAGTCGAGGGATCGTAGTACCGTTTAAAAACCGACCTGTCGAGGTAGTGGCTCTAAATGAGCCGACGAAACGGTCGGGCGACGTTACTCGATGACTACCTCTGTTTCCCACCCTTCTTCGTATTCTTTGACGGTGCCTCCCTGAGTGCGCTCGCCGCAGCTTTCTTTTCGGCAGCAGTCGCCTTTGGGTTCGTCATTGTCTTATTGGCCGCCGTTGCGGCAGCTGGCCTTGTTACACCCGGTTTCCTTGCCGCCTGCAGTGTGTTCTTCGACGGTGCCTCCCTCAGTGCGCTCGCTGCAGCTTTCTTTTCGGCAGCAGTCGCCTTTGGGTTCGTCATTGTCTTACTGGCCGCCGTTGCGGCAGCTGGCCTTGTTACACCCGGTTTCCTTGCCACTTTGTTACCTTTCTTTCCGTCATGCATTTCTCATTAAGGACTTAACCCAAGTGAATCACTTCGAGCAATAATTTCATCGAGCGAACTTTGTATTCCCTCGACATTCGGTAGCAATCCACGCGTCTCGAGCCAGATGCCTCGGTGCTCATCACCAGCCAATGGTGACGCCCACATCGTAATGAAACCTTGACCGCGCGCTTGATAGGCACATTCGAGTACGAGTTGAGTACCTATGCCCTTCCCCTGATACTCAGGTAAAACTGCTATCTCTTCCAAATACACCCCTGAGTCACCCTCAAGAAAATCGCAGAGAGCGAATCCGACGTAATGGTTATCAATACGAGAGACAATCATCCATCCTCTGTATCGAAACAGGGCGGGAAAGAGATCCGTTGCGAACCAAGGTGGAAACACCTTCCTCCTGATTTTCTTAATCTGGCGGGGCCAATTCTGTATAGGTGCTTGCACCAATTCAAATATCAAATCCCCTCGGTCAGACTCGCCCTTCTGCCGATGCTCGAACATTCGATCCCTCTCTACAAAGTCTCCTCACTATGACTTGAATGTGTGACATGACCACTCACTCGCCTCGTCCCGCGCGTTGCACACCGCCCAATTTCGGCAACCATGGAAGAAACGACGAGAAACTCTGAGAAAAGTCAGAAACTCGCCCATGAGTGGAGGCCCGACGACCACGGTGAAGGTTCGAAGTCAACAGGAAACCAAGGAAGTTCGAATCGTTGATGGCATGAATTTTCTCGAAGATCTTCGAATACGAGCATAATTATTCATCGCGCATCGAAGAGGTCCGTCGATTCGTGGACACCAATATCCAAGGTTGCCCGTGACCGATACTTCGATGATGAATATGTCCTTTACGTTTAAGCCGTCTCCTGCTCGCTCATCAGTCCACGAACGAATGCTTCTATCCCTGTGCGTACCACCAGCCGACGTCGGCCAATCGTTACGCTGGGTATTCGCCCGCTCATGACGAGTTCGTAGGTCTGAGTTCGACCAATGCGAAGTAGTGCCGCCGTTTCTACCATCGTGAGCAGAAGTGTCTGTCCAGCATCCGTCACGTTGCTAGTCATTGCCTCACCTCGCTCATGGACTTCGTTTGTAATCAACGTCGCTTCCTTTAGCTCAAAAGCCCTAGCGTCTCTCATTCGAATACGGGACCAGTGTTGATATCGAGATCAATAACTTCGAGCTCGAGTTCAGCGTTCGCGCGGAAGGTGAGCACAGGCTCGTTCGCGTCATTGCGGTATTCCCAACCCTGCTCAACCGCAATTTGTAGTGCCGAGCGATCAATCAGAATGGGCTCCTC
>DATLTI010000133.1:0-6563 GCA_035533675.1 Acidimicrobiales bacterium
GAGCAGCTTCTCTCCCTCGGCGAGTTTTCTGATCACCTGTTCGGGTGTGTGATGTCGCTGTTTCAACGTGCAGTCCTCCTTGCTCCATTCTGGAGCATTGGACTCGCACTCGGGGTGGATCAGCTCACGGGGATCCTGTCAGGTGAACGAACATCCGATCGACGCTCCGACAGACCTACTCAACCAGTCGGCTATGCGAGACCTTCACCGTCGTATGTTCGGGCGAGTGTGGACCTGGGCGGGTCACGTACGCCAGCGCGAAACGAATATGGGAATTGATCCATCAAAAATTATTCACGAGTGGGAGATTCTTCTCCGCAACACGCAATTTCAAATCGAAAATGAAACGTATTCGCCCGAGGAAATATGCGTTCGATTGCATCGACGGATGCTGGAGATTCACTGTTTTCCAAATGGCAATGGTCGCCACGCTCGTCTCGCAGCAAGCGAGCTTGGCAGAATCCTCGGACTAGGGACCGATGCCTTCACTTGGGGGCAACGAAGCGGCGAGGGTCGCGAAGAAGAACTACGTCGCCAGTATCTTGACGCGCTGAAACACGCCGACGCCACAGATGACTACGGACCGCTCATCGCTATCGCGACCTCCTAGTCGGGCCTTGAATATCTGACCCGGTTGAAGAAGGCGTCCGAGATCTCATGAAGCCGATTCTTGATGACAACGTCGAGCGCCGACGCCACCTCACCGCGCATCAAGAAGTCTCTTCATCGAGCACCAACACCCGAAGCTCCTTGAGCGATGTCACGCGGAATGAGGCCCGCAGCCAAGATTCGAAAGACCGTTTGTATGGATATTTGACTGTCTTGTGAGAGGTCTTGGGAGAACTACACCGTTGAAGTCCGCTTAGATGGATACCCCCTTTTAAGTAATTAACCCGTATAAGTGACTGAAAACGCACCATTAGAAGGTGAGGATGGTGTGGAGATGACAGTGTTGGCCTGTACGATCTCGTATCCCTCACCTGGTGTGAGCGACCATGATGAAATGCTCGTCGTGAGGTTCGTGAAACTGACGGTGCCGTAATCCGCGAAGGTTGCAAGTGAACCGTTACTCTCGGGGTCCTCAACGATCCATTCTCCGGTGTAAGCACCCGAGTACGACAGGCCGACAGTAGAACCTTGTGGGGTAAAGCTCCCGGTACTCCCGCCCGTGGACACACCCCATCCGTCACCTGTCCTCATGATGCCCGTGAGACCAGTCGTGAGATCGTCCACGCTCGTCTCCCACGCACCGGTATTCATCTGGAATACCGACGCTTCGATCACGTCGCCTGGCGATACCGTGAAGCCGGTGAAGTTCACCGCATTGTTCGGGTTGCTTGGCACCTCCTCCCACCAACCGTAATCTTGCTGCGCTCCATTGACACAACTCGATGCGACTCCGGTTTGAAGGAGCGCGGCGTTACCCGTGCCACCGGTACCGACCCAGATTCCTACGTCGGCGTTTGGTGTTGCTGCGCAATCAAGAGTTGGAACAGTGAACTCGCCGCTTGTTTGAGTGACGAGCGAGCTGCTTGATGGTACGACATAGCCTGACCAGTTCTGGGATTGAGTAAGGGTTGTCGTCGCAGGTGCAGAGGAGGGCGCGACTTGGGTAAGCGTCTGGGTTGAGGTCGCTGACTGTCCAGCCGAATTTGTTGCTGAGAATGTGATGGCCCACTGTTGCTGGGAGGTGTCTGAGGCCACCGACGCGTCATAGGTGCCGTTGCAATTTACTGCTAGAGGATTGGCTCCTGACCACAGAACAGGCGTAGACGAAAGAGAACACGTCGTCGCATTCGTCGACGAGAAGCTCAAGACAACCGACCCACCGGTCGACGGCAGGCTACTGGTATTGATCGACAGAGTTGCTGTCGGAGGTGGAGGGGGAGGTGGAGGGGGAGGCGCGACCTCGGTAAGCGTCTGGGTTGAGGTCACTGACTCTCCAGCCGAATTTGTTGCTGAGAATGTGATGGCCCACTGTTGCTGGGAGGTGTCTGAGGCCACCGACGCGTCATAGGTGCCGTTGCAATTTACTGTTGCAGGATTGGCTCCTGACCACAGAACAGGCGTAGACGAAAGAGAACACGTCGTCGCATTCGTCGACGAGAAGCTCAAGACAACCGATCCACCGGTCGACGGCAGGCTACTGGTATTGATCGACAGAGTTGCCGTCGGAGGCGGGATCGTCGTACACACTGTTTTGTGTTCGACGATGGAAAAGACTCGGCGTACTTTTACCGGAACGTTCTGAATTTCGCGTTTGCCATGAACTATCCGGACCACATGTCGCCAAACATGGACCCGGTGTCGAGGAACTATCCGGATCACACGCTTGCCATCGATCGTCTCGACCGAGGTGGAACGAGGGATGACGCGCCAAAGAAAAACGAGGTGTGTACTTCGATGTATCACCGCGATATTTACACAAGATGTAGCCGCAGATGCGGTTGGTGCCTTCAGTACAAAGAGACTTAGGGATATGACGCTGAGGAGGAAAGCTACAAAGAACCTCGGCATTCGAGTCCGCAACACCTGCGACCGACGTCTCTTTGGATCTTCCATACCAACACACAATACGCAGAGATCCCGATTCGACCGGTTGCGATACAAAAAGGCGGCCCATACCGGGGGTATCGCGATAACGTGCCGATATTGAAGATGCCGGGCCGTTACACCTTTCCCGGGCGTCTTGATCTCGATAGAAAGTCCTTCGTGCCCATCTGATCTCATGAGTCTCTTGCCCTTCGAAATGGACAGAATTCGCCGTTCTGACACTGTCTGCGCCCATGCCTTGTGGTTCGGATCCGTTCTCGGGGGCCTGGCCAGTGAAGGACGGTTCTGCGGAGGCTTATAGTGATATATAAGTAGTCAATCTATATATTGACTACTTATACCTTGACGTGTGATGAAAAAAGGGTCAGATTATTGCCATGTCACAACGAGAAATAGTTGACCGTGAGGACGAACTCAGGCAGCTTGCCGAGGCGGCAGGAGGCGAGCCGTCCCTTGTTGTCCTCATCGGACGGCGCCGAGTCGGCAAGAGCTTCCTCCTCGAACGGGCTTTCTCGAAAACCAGGGTTGTCTCCTTTCAGGGCGATGAACAAGACGAAGCTGAGCACCTGAAACTCTTGGCGACAGAGGCTGGACGATCATTGCTCGGGACCGACACGCTCCGGTTCGATACCTGGGATGCTGCACTTGATTTCTTCGCGGAACAGGCGCGGCGCGAGAGGCTCACAGTGATTCTCGATGAATTCCAGTGGCTCAAACGCGCGCAGCCTGCCCTTGATTCGATCCTCCAACGCCACTGGGACCAATGGGACAGGCAGAAACTCCCAATCACGCTGGTTCTCTCCGGTAGTGCCCTCACCATGATGGAGAAGATGCTCGAACAGGGTGCTCCTCTCTATGGAAGGGCAAACGCCCGCCCACGGCTTCTCCCATTTGACTATCGGTGGGCGGCAGATTTCGTGAATACGACTGACCCCGAGACTCTCCTTCGACGCTGGGCGGTAATCGGCGGAACTCCTCAGTATCAGATATGGGCCGGGGACAACCCCCTTGAGGAGATCATTGCTCAACAGATTCTCACCAAGGGTGCGCCGCTATATGACGACCCACGTCATCTCTTACGCGAAAGCGAAGGAATACGCGATCCCGGCACATACCTCTCGATCATGCGAGTGATCGCTGCTGGAGCGAAGCGTCACAACGAGATCGCTCAGCGATCGGGTGCAGTTGTTGCTGGTCTCAAGGAGCGCCTCGATCGACTCGAAGACCTCGGATATGTCGAACGCCGATACCCAGTGACTCCAGACGACAAAGAGCAACGGCCGGGTTATCACGTTGCAGATCCCTATTTCCGATTTTGGTTCCGCTACATCGCCGGCAACCGGAGCAGGCTTGAGCGGGGTCGAACCGAGGAGGTGCTTACGGAGATTCTCGCCGATCTTGACAACACGATGGGTTGGGCTTTCGAGCAATGTTGCCGGCGATGGGTAGGCGTCTACGCAGACGAAAGCAAAGTTGGAGCTGCTCGCGAGATTGGAAGCTGGTGGTCACGCGACGGCCAGACGGAGATTGACGTGGCGGGCGTGGCCCGTAGCAGGTATGTACTGGTTGGCTCGTGCAAGTGGCGCCGGGTTGGCACGGAACATGATCTCGATCAACTCCAGCGGGCACAGTCCGTGTTGGGTGGAAAGGCAGTTGGGGCGAAGCAGGTCATCTTTGCCCGCGATGGATTTACCGACAAGTTGCGTGAACGCGCAGAACTCGAAGACGTTTTACTCGTCAATGCAGCGCAACTTTTTGCGAGCGCGAAGTAGGTGCTCGCCTGCGACGCAACCTTGATTTACAGACTTCACCAAATCCGGAGCGAGAGGCTCCGTCCTTCAGAGCGGAGAGGGATAGCTCCGCTGGGCTATTAGCCATTAGGCCCAGTCCACAACCTTCAGTGTTCTAGTTACGAACGTGCGTCCGATGACCGTGCGGTACACCTACCGCCTGCGCGTCTCCCGATCCCTGACCGAATCCCTCGAACAGGTCTTTGACACCTATCGCTCGGTGTGGAACCACGCACTCGGACGCTGGCAGTCCGCGTGGCGCGACGATCACACCACGCTCGGGTATCGCGAGCTCGACCGGGAGCTGACGACAAGACGCTCAACACACGACTGGCTGCGCCTGGTCCCGAGCGTCCCCGAACAACAGGTGCTCCGCGATCTCGACAGGTCAGTCTCAGCGTTCTTTGACAGGTCAAACCCATCCGGCTACCCGAAGTTCAAAAAGAAGGACCGGTATACAACCGCTCGTTGGACCAGACGCGGCTTTCGGGTAACCGGAACCGGCACAGGAGCTGCGAGAGACCGGCTCTCGGTCGCCGTCGCTGGCGGTCGCACCGAACTGAGGGTTGTCTGGAGCCGGCCGCTCCCCTCTCAGCCTGCGAGTGTGACGATCTCTCGAGACCCGGTTGGTTGTTATTTCGCCAGCTTCGTCGTGAGGATCGACGTTCCCGAAGAACGGCTTTGTCCGACCGGACAGACCACCGGGCCCGATGTCGGACTCACCAGCTTTGCCACCACCGAGCACGCACAACATGACATCGAAAATCCGCGTTACGCACGACAAGCAGCGAAGGCCCTTGCCAGGTCCCAGCGGAACCTCTCTTTGGAGAAGAGGGGGTCTTCGAACCGCCAGAGGGCTCGGAGGCGTCTCGCGCGCAAAATGGTCCACTCGTTGGGGGCAAGGTCATCTGCCCGCGACCAAGCAGCCGACGAGTGTGCCCGCTTCCCCGTGCTCAATCTTTCATACTGACCGTTATGGCTGACCTATATAGAGATACTAAGTAGTTAAGTTGCTATCTTCTATGGAAACTCTTGTCTAACGGTATAAATCTCTTGCTTGTAATTCAACTTTGTTAATAGTAAAGTATCAATCATGAATGTGGACGCTCTTGATAACAGCCCTATTGGACGGCTAGTGCCTATTCAGGGTACGGATGCGAGATATGGCGATTTCGCCTGCTTTGCCTACCTTCCAGACCCATTGCCATCAACTGTGGAGCTGCTACCCGAGTCGTGGGCAGCAGTAGCCTCTGCAACCGCGGCGCTCGCGAGGCTTGACCAGGCATGCACCCAACTCGCAGATCCCGCTCTTCTCATCCGTCCGGCACTGTGGCGTGAAGCGCTTGATACTTCAGCGCTGGAGGGCACCTACGGACAATTGACGGAGATCCTCGAGGCGCAACTTCCGAGTTCGCAGTTCCAGTCACCAGAGACACGAGAGATACGAGCATACGAGTCGGTAGCGCTCGCGGCCTTTGAAGCGGTCAAGGAAAGAGCGATCTCGGTAAGCCTCTTGAGCGGGGCGCAAGGGGAGCTATTTGCCAATATTGATACCAAGTCGCGAGACGTTGGGATGGTGCGTCAACACCAGGTCTGGATCGGACCGGAGAACACACCCATCGGGGAGGCAAGATTCGTCCCGCCACCTGGTGACGATCGTCTCAGATCAGCGCTCGAATTGTGGTCTGAGTGGGTTGACACCGACAGCATATTGCCCGCCGTTTTGCGTGCAGCCCTCGCTCATTATCAATTTGAGACACTCCACCCCTTTGGTGACGGCAATGGGAGAATCGGACGACTAGCGATCGTGTTACAGCTCCTGCGTGCGAACGAGATCCGCTATCCGGCGGTGACCGTATCGCCTTGGCTTTTGAAACGTCGGAGTGAATACCAAGAACTCATGCTCAGTCTCAGTTGTACCGGCGATTGGAACCCCTGGGTGCAATTCTTCTGCCAGGCGATATCTGAGCAGAGCAAACGCATGATCGACGGTGCCGAAAAGCTGACCATGTGGCTCAGTGGATCGCGCACATCGCTCAATGAAAAGCGATGGACCGGCAAGATACATCAAGTTCTCGAAGGGCTGACACGTTGGCCAGTCATCACGATTTCATTCGCTGCGACTCAATATGGGATGACTCCGATGGCAGCAACAAAGATCGTCAATCATCTTGTTGAAGTTGGGGTCCTTGATGAACTTACTGGGGGAAGCTACGCCCG
>DATLTI010000134.1:0-8626 GCA_035533675.1 Acidimicrobiales bacterium
TGGCCCAGGAGCGATCGCGATCGCTCAGTCGGTCAATAATCCGAACTCGGTGATTGGAAAGGCGATTGGCGCCTCGGGATTCATTGTCGCTGCGAACTACATCGCTGCTGCGGTCTGCAATGTCGATGGTCAGATGCCGAGCGCGGTATGCACCTCGAAGGCTGTCACCGCGGCCAAGGGTGTGCTCGCGAAAGCGACTCCGATTGGCTAATCCAGGTATTCACAGAGTGCATTTCGTACGCGCTGTGATCGTGTGCGCGCGCGGATGAGCGCTGGCACGTCGTTTTCTCCAAGAATCCTGGTTACGTTCATTGCCTCGGTACTCGGGCTTGGGATATCGACGTATCTGACGCTTGCACACTTCACCAATGTTGTCGCCCTGACCTGTCCGCTTGGTTCGAGCGGGGGGGCCATCGACTGCGCGAAAGTGACGACGAGTCCGCAGTCCTATGTATTTGGCATTCCCGTTGCCGTTCTCGGACTTGCTTATTTTGTGGCGATGACCGCCCTCTCGACTCCCCGGGCATGGCACTCATCAAATCGTCTGATCGCCCCGCTTCGACTCGCCTCGACGGTTGTATCGATTGGATTTATCTCATATCTGCTCTATTGCGAGCTCTATACCATCCATTCGATCTGCATCTGGTGTTCGGTCGTGCATGTTATGACGCTTGTCATCTTCATTGCAGTGGTGACGGGGTGGGACGAGGCAACGCTCAACAGGTAAAACGCCGTGCGGGATCGGTCGGTTGAACGCCTATCGCCTCACGAGCTCCGGTCGAGAGTAAAGGTGTTCGCATGCAATGACGCGCCCATCAGCGTCTCTGCAATATTTGGATGGCAGGTAAACAGGATCACCTGATGCTGTTTTGCCACCGTTGCAATTGCCTGTGCCATCTGTTGGCAACGTTTCGGGTCAAAGTTCACGAGCACATCATCGAAGATAAGTGGCATCGCAACCGCACGCTCTGCAAAGGTCATTGCATAGGCAAGACGCACACAGAGATAGAGCTGCTCCGCAGTTCCCTTTGAGAGATACTGGGCGTCAAAACCCTTCCCGTCACTTTGGATGACCCGAAGACTCCGTCTTTGTTGATCGTCCTCGTGGGAGCTCAGTTTGATGTAGCGACCTTCAGTGACCCCTGCAAAGAGCCCTCCGGCGCGCTCGATGACCGCGGGTTGCCGCTCGATCTCGTAGCGGTTGAGTGCCTCTTTGAGAAGCGAACTGGAGAGAGTGAGCACGGCCCAATCGTCGAAGATCTCCATGATGTCGATCTCAATAGTTGAGATCCTGATCTCGAGCTCCGCGATCGAACTTGAACTACTCAGAGAATCGAGCTCGTTCTGACAGTCGCGTCGCTGGCCGACAATCTGTTCGATCTCGGACTTGATCTCCTCAAGTTCCATAAATAGAGAAACACGCTCGAGTTCGCGTTCGGCCACAGAGCCGCGCTCGAGCTCGCCACGCAGGCGTCCTGCGTTACCACCGCGATTCATCAGGGAGCTGAGGATTTCGTCGATCGTGCTGATCTCGGTGACGATTGATGCTCGCGAAGCGATCTTTTTTTGCGAGAGGTCCACCTCATTGACAACGTCAGTGAGAAACAGCGCGTATCCCGCTCGATCCGGGACCGCTCGTTCGATCTCTTGACACAGCGAACGGAGGTCGTCTTCGTAGGTATCGATAAGTTCCTTGAGTTCGGGAAGCCGTTCAAGTTCGCGTTGGTGACGCGTCTCGAGTTCGACAAGATCGCCGATTGAGCCAACGATTCTGATGAGCACTTCAGGGTCGAAATGCTGGTCAAGTCCAAGCTCGTCACAGTACCGAGCGGCTCGAGTGAGAACTTCGTTCAAAGCCTCCTGGCTCTGCCTTAGTCCTTGGGTCGCCTCGTTGAGCTGGGCAACGCACTGTTGTTCACCAGAAAGAGCAAGCTTGATCTCCGACGCGATCTTCTCGCGATCTCTGAGGTCAGTCTCGAGCTCCTCGAGCTCTGCGTCGGTGGGTTGGTCTGCGATCTCAAGCTTGCGCGCGCGCTCGGCAATCCGATCCGAGAGCTCCTGAGTGGTGTCGTTCACGACCGCGTCGTGATCTTGTGAGGCTTGGGTGTGTTGCTGGTGACTCTGTCGCACGAGTAGGGAGAGCCCCGTGGCGCTGACGAGAAACACTGCGGCGCCAAGGAGAGCGACAACGACCGAATCATGAACTGGCTTCATGAGATGCACAGCGCCGGCGATGAGTCCAAAAAGTGCGACGAGCCCGAGGATCACCATGATCGTACGGTCGAGCCCGGTGCGCACCCTGTTCTCTGGTTGGCGATCTCTTCGTGCAAGCTGGTCTGCAAGGACGAGTTCTCGCCTTGAAGAGAGCATCGATCGAAGCGTTGGTAGCTCTTTCAGTTTTGTCGCTACATGATCAAATTCCCCAGGGTCTCGACCTTGTGTGAGGCCAGAGACGACAAGGCGCTGTCGGCCGAGTGACTCCTCCGCCTTTGCAAGAATCCCGGAACGGGCATGAAGGTCCAACTGGATGTTCTGAAAATTGCGCGCAAGAGCTTCAATCTCGCTCTGGAGTCCAATCGTGATCGTGCGCGGAGTCGATTGGTTTTCCTTGAGTCCGATCCGATCGCGCAATACCTGAATGTTCTCGCGCTGTACGGTTATCTCGCGAGAGAGTCGCTCGAATTCAACAACGTCGCGCTGAGAACTGTCCGCGCGAATGACCAGTGCCCCAATCTGCTGGCGCTTTGTGGCAAGCAGTACCTCAGCAGGAGACGGCTCTTGCAAGAGGGCAAGGTCTCTTTCGAGCGCGAGACGGCGCTGGAGAGAGAGCTCCGCGTCGACAAGATCGTCGAGTTCCTTGCCACGGCTCTCTTTCTCACTGAGACGGGAAAACATTGATTTTGCGACCCGATCGAGGCGGTCGATCTCTTGTTGAAGGCTTAGGTACGAAGACGATTGTGTCCGTGCGAGACGAAGTTGTTCCACAAGCTCATCTCGTTCTTTTATCAAGTGCTGGAGTTGATTTTTTTGGCTCTGAGAGCGGGAAGTTTTTGTGATCTCGGAGCGTTCTTCCTCGAGACGCCTTATCGCGAGTGATGCTGACCTTCCTGCTCCAGCTACACCTGCGGAGAAGATGAGATCACGCACGCTCTCGTCGTGCAGTCGTTCGGCCTCGGCGAGCTCATCGAGACCAAATGCGAAGATCGATTCGAACACCTTTCGATCCGTGTGACCGAGAAGATTTGAAAGCTCGGATTGCGAGACCACGGAACCTGAGCCTTCGGTGATCGATACCGCCTTGCCGACGTGTCTCTCGATCGTCCAGATCGAATCATGCACGTCGCGAATAGCAATAGACCCGCCGTGTTTTCCACCAAACAAAGGCTCATGGAAGCTTTTGGGAGAGCGCCGATCGGTGAAGCCATAAAGGATGCCGCGTACGAAGTCGAGCAGCGTGGATTTTCCGGCCTCGTTCTCGCCAAGCACAATATTCAGACCGTCTCCAAGCGGTCCGATATCGCGGTTTGAAAATGTGCCGAATCCATCGAGGTGAATATTGGAGAACTTCATCAGTCGCCAAGAATTTCATCGAGCGCGCGTAGCCGGGCTTTGGCCACAAGGTCTTTAGCGAACCCAGGTTCAGCCATGCGCGCGGAGAATTCTCTCTTGAGATTTTTCGGAATTATTGCGGCCATCTGCTCGAGAATCGCCTTGCGCGCAACATTATCATGGAGGTATTCATCGGCGAGCCGGAGAACATCGGCGGCAAAATCTCCGCGGGTACGAATCTCATTAAAATCAACCGCTGGTTGCGTTCGATCGATGAGCTGCTCCCACCAGCAAAATGGAACAGACCGAGCAGACCGGGAGTGGAGCGACGCGAGGATCTCCTCAAGCGCGTCCCGATGAACAAGGTCCGCGTGCAGATCGCCCCTGCCAACAAGTATCACCCGCATGATGATCGATCTTCCCTCCGCGAACCCGAGCGTCTCTTGCTCGAGGACGTGCAGGTGGTCGACTAGGTCGATGATCGTCTCACATTCATCGATCACAACCTCGCGCTGGAAGAACCGGATCTCGTCACACGCGACAAATTCGGGGTCGTTAATGATGTTGTCGGTGACATTGACGATATAGATGCCCTTCGCTCCGGTCTCATTCACCGAGCGAGCTTGAGTATTGCCCGGATAGACAATCCACGGATCGCCTGGTGCAATTGCGCCAGAGAGGATGCGACGGTCATGGACGTGTCCGAGCGCGAGATAATCGAGTCCAGTGTCAATTAGGTCTTTGACAGAACAGGGGCTGTAGTTCGAATGAACGCTTGGTGATCCCTCAACATTGCAGTGCAAGAGTCCGATGTGGATGCCAGAGCCCTCTGGCCGGTGATAGTTCTTTGCAAGGTTTGCGGTTGTCGCGCGCTCTTTGAAGCTCACACCCTGCACGGTTGCGATCTGGACGCCGTCACGGACCACGGAGATGACCTCGGGTGCCTGCTGGTCGCTGCCAAGGGCAGGGAAGATGGTGACGAGCTCTGGCCATGAGGACGCGATTGCGGACCACCCGGTGTCGAGTGGGTCGTGGTTGCCATGGACGATGAAACTTTGGATGCCTGCGTCATTGAGACGTCTGAGACCATCAAGGAATTCGATCTGGGCGCGTACCCCGCGCTCGCTCCCGTCGTAGATGTCTCCGGCGAAGAGTACGAACTCCACCTCTCGCTCAAGTGCAATTCGGATGATCGCCTCATACGCGTGCAGGGAGGCGTCGCGCAGCGCCGTCGCGACGAAGGGCGCGCCTGCCTGGACACCCGAGAACGGGGTATCGAGATGAAGATCCGCGGCGTGCACGAACGAAAAAGTTCTAGGTGGTTTGACCACGCTGACGAGAGTATCTGCAAGATGTGACAGATGCCGCCTTTCGATCCACAGTGGCGCCTGTACGATTCACGGGCATATCGACTCCGAGACCGACAAGAGCGGTCATCTGGGCGAATCACCTCGATGCAGAGCCCGCCAGCGCGGTCAAGGAGCGACGTTCATGATGGACAACCGGGAACCCACTAGCGTCAGTCGTCGCTCGGTCTCGTCCCTCTTTGTCTCTTGTGCAAAGCCCCAGGTTGTCATCGGCATCCTTGGCGTGCTTATTGGTCTGTTCGGTCTTTTTATCCGTATCTGGATGCTCGGCCGCCATTCGATCAATGCAGACCAGGCAGTCGTTGGCCTGATGGCCCACCAGATTCTCCATGGGCATTTCTCTGCCTTTTACTGGGGCCAGAACTACGGCGGCGGAGAGCCCTATGTCGTCGCTCTGGTATTTGCGATCTTTGGACAGTCAACATTCAGTCTTGGTCTGACGCCGGTACTGCTTGACCTTGTCGCAACGGTGTTGGTCTGGCGCATTGGACGCCGGCTTTTCAACAACCAGATCGGTCTTGAGGCTGCGCTCCTGTTCTGGGTCTTTCCCGAGGTCTACATCTGGCAATCGACCATTGAATATGGGTTCCGCTGGTTCGTCCTCGACCTTGGGCTCGGTGCAACGCTTCTCGCGCTGAGATACCTGAGTGGCGCGGCCCACTATCCAAGTATTGAGATATTTGGAATCGGGCTCTTCCTCGGAGCGGGATGGTGGGGATCTCCCGAGATCATGTATTTCGTCCTCCCGATCGCGATCGGTTTTTGCTATCGGGCCCTCCGACGGCATCTGCGCATCCAGTTGTCACACGTGGCGATTTCGATCGCCGGAGCGCTTATCGGAGCGAGCGCATGGCTTGAGGTCAACTTTGGTCACCACTTTGTCTCATTGGATTCAGGGATTCAGCCAGACCCGGGGATCTTGGGCCATCTCAAGGTCTTTGTTGTGCATACCGTGCCGCTGCTTCTCGGGCTCCAGCTGCGCGTCTCTGGAAACTGGCTCTTTGGGACCGCCCTTGGACCGCTCGTCAATGTTGTGGCAATCGGTATCGGTATCGTCGTGCTTGCACAGCTCGTCAGAGAGAAAGAGGCGACCGGGCTTGTTGTCTTCTGTGTCGTCGGACCGATTGTCTATGGACTGTCTCCTTTCACCTGGTACTGGGCCGATGGTCGCTATGCGGTATTTCTCGCACCAGCCACAGCGCTCTTGGTAGTGGTCTCCACTCGCGAGATCCTTGCGGTCAAATGGATAGCGCGTGTGCTCGGCAACCGGAGCGATCTCGTGCGACCGGTGATCGTGATCGCGCTCGGTCTCTCATTGACGCTCACCGCAGCCTCGCAGTTGGCCCCGTATCATCCGAACGGCGTAGCCGAGACCGGAAGCGCCTCATGGACCTCATGGACCGCTGATCCATCGTCTGGGTTCTCGGTGGTCGCGCACAGGCTCAAGAGCGCAGGGATCCAAGACCTCTATGCCGGTTATTGGGTTGCCTACCCACTGATGTTCGCATCCAAGGGAACGATCGTCGCCTCTGACATCTCCTACGTCCGCAACCCTGGTCTTCTCGCGAGCATCGAGTCGAACAAGAGCTCTGCCTGGCTCTTCCTCGATCCGACGAAGTACCGGTCTGGCGTTGCGTTGACCGGTGTCTCGTTGATGGACCCGAGTTGTGCAGCCCTGTCTGACCGGTGCCTTTTGCCCTCACGGTTCACGAGCTACCTGACGAGAAACCACATCGGCTACCGCATCGATTACATCACTCCGTTCATCGCGGTCATCCCTGATCGCCCGGTCTCACCGGTGCAGGTCAGCACGGCCTTTCACCTGCGTGCGGCCTATGTTCTTCCCAAATAGCAAAAGTTCGTGCACCGTGGTTCGGTGGGCTTGGCACTACGCTAACGAGAGATGATTTGGAGAGTGCAATGAGTTTTGATCTGTATGGGCTCATGGAGCAACGCGCGGGTGAGAATTTCAAGCTTTATGGCGAGAACCTCAATCCGCAGCTCGTTCGCGTCCTGCGCTCAATCGGCTTTGATCGTTTTTACACGCGCGCTGAAGGCGCATATCTCTTTGATGACAAGGGACGCAAATATCTTGACTTTCTCGCCGGGTTCGGCGTATTTTCGATCGGTCGCAGCCACCCGGTTCTGAAAAAGGCGCTGCATGACGCGATTGACGCGGACCTTCCGAGTCTCATCCAGATGGATGCCGCTCTCTTGCCGGGTCTGCTTGCCGAGGCGCTGCTTGCGAGATGCCAGAACAACATGGGGCGGGTGTTCTTTTCCAATTCCGGGGCTGAGTCTGTCGAGGCAGCACTGAAATTTGCCCGGTATGCAACCAAGCGACCACGTGTTCTCTACTGTGACCACGCCTTTCACGGTCTGACCTATGGGCCGCTGTCGGCAAATGGTGGCACGGAGTTTCGCAAGGGCTTCGGTCCGTTTCTGCCCGGGTTTGACGAGGTTCCCTTTGGCGATGCGGACAGTCTTGAGGCAGAGCTCCTCAAAGGTGATGTCGCCGCGTTCATCTTTGAGCCAATTCAGGGTAAGGGCGTCAATATGGCTCCCATCGAGTACTTCCAAAAGGTGCAGGCGCTGTGCGCGCAATATGGAACGCTCGTCGTCGCGGATGAGGTGCAGACCGGACTTGGACGTACCGGCAAGATGTGGGCCCATGAGCACTATGGGATGCGTCCTGACATCATCACAACCTCGAAGGCACTTTCGGGTGGCTACATTCCCGTCGGCGCGATGATCTGTACAACCAAGATCTCCGACGCGGTCTATTCGTCGATGGAGCGGGCGCTTGTGCATTCGTCGACATTCAAGAACAACCAGCTTGCGATGGTTGCGGGCCTTGCGACGCTCGCGGTGATCGATGACGAAGGTCTCATCGAACAGTCCCGGATCACCGGGGAGGCATTCCTCAAGGCACTCGCGCCACTCGTCGAGCGCTATGAGTTTTTTCACGCAGTCCGTGGCAAGGGAATGATGATCGGGCTCGAGTTCGGGGAGCCGTCCTCGTTTCGTCTGCGATCAAAGTTCAAGATGCTGGAGATGGCACACAAGGGCCTCTTCTCCCAACTGATTGTCGGTCCTCTCTTCCAGCGACATGGAATTCTCACTCAGGTTGCCGGCGACGAGATGAATATCGTCAAGCTTCTCCCGCCGCTCATCTGCACTCAGACAGAGGTTGACTATTTTGTTGCAGCTCTCGACGACGTCTTGAACGATGCACATCGAAATTCGTCGTTGATCTTCGAGTTTGGCAAGACCCTCGTAAAAGCATCGTTGCAGCGCAGCTAGCGCGAATGTTGTCCAAATCCACGCAACGTCGGCTGTCTGTCCGAGCTGGCGCCGCGCTCTTTGGCGTTGGGGCGGCGGTTTTGGTTGGCGCGTGCGGCACGACACCAGCGCCTCCGACAACAACAACGACGACCACAACAACACTCCCGAGTCCAGTCGAGGTGCTCTCAACCCAACCGATTGGTAGCGCATCATTTGAAGGGCCCGTCTACCGGATCGCCGTTCCACTGCTCGCGAACGGCGCCAACACCCTTCCGGTGCGCCCAATAACACAGCGCACGAATGCAGGAACGGTGAAGATCGCCTACCGCCAGTTTGGATCGGGACCAAATCTCGTCCTTGCGATGGGCGAACATGGTTCGATGTCGTGGTGGGATCCCACCTTTCTCAACACGCTCTCTCAGAGC
>DATLTI010000135.1:0-25477 GCA_035533675.1 Acidimicrobiales bacterium
TCGTCGGCAAACCACACCCCCCAGGAGTCCGGAGCACTTCCAAGACGAATGCGCGACGCAGGGCCTGCACCGCTCTGTGGTCGCGGCTGTGTATCTGGCGTAGTCATGTCCGTCCTCCTGGGCCGTTCAGATGAGCAATATCACGATGACCGGCAACCAAAGCCGAAGCGATCGTTACCGCTCGTGTGACCCACATTATTGTCGATTGCGACTCTCTCGCTTGAAGATCGCGTGCCTAGAACGTCAAATTTCTTGTATCTGGATTACCTGGGGACGACACGATCGAGAAAAGCGAGAAAGTCACAGATACCTTCGCTGCTTTTGCTTGTTCTCGACATAATTGGCATGGGCGCGAGCGGTCGAATCCAGTCGAGACACCTCAGCGACAGGCACATCCCACCATGAGTCGCTATCGGGAGCCCCAATGAGTGGATCAGTCTCAATATGAATTACGACGGGGCCGGACTCAGATTTCGCGGCCTGCAAGGCAGCGCGTAGCTCTGCAATCGATGCTGTCCGAAATACTCGAGCGCCAAGACTCTCCGCATTCTTCGCGAGATCAACGGGAAGAATTCCACCGTCAAGCCTCCCGGACTTAGGATTCCTCTCGCGATAAGACGTTCCGAACCGGTCAACCCCTACGGTCTCCGAGAGGTTCCCGATCGAGGCAAATCCGTGGTTCTCCACGAGTATCACAACGACCTTGATCTGCTCCTGTACGGCCGTCACCAGCTCTTGAGACATCATCAGATAGGAGCCGTCACCAACCATGACGTAAACCTCGCGGTCGGGCGTCGCCATCTTCGCGCCAAGACCTCCCGCGATCTCATAACCCATGCACGAATAGCCGTACTCGACGTGGTATCCCTTCGGATCGCGGGTGCGCCACAGCTTGTGAAGGTCACCTGGCATCGAGCCGGCTGCGCAGACCACGACATCGGTCGGATCGCTGAACTCATTCACCGCGCCGATTACCGCTGACTGCGCCGGAAGTGGTGCGCACTCAAGCGCGTATGCCCTCGTCACAACCTGGTCCCAGTCCTTGGCCAGCGCTGTGGCGCTTGAGCGATAATGTTCGTCGACAGACCAGTCATTGAGCTGTTCAGTGAGCGCCTCGAGCGCGGCCCGGGCATCGCCCACGAGCGCGACACCAGAGTGTTTCACCGCGTCAAAGCCGGCAATATTGACATTTACAAAACGCACCGACGGGTTCGCAAAGATCGAGCGCGACGCGGTAGTGAAGTCGCTCCAGCGCGTTCCCACCCCAAGAACGACATCTGCCTCTCTTGCCAACGCATTGGCGCTAGTCGTCCCTGTTGCTCCAATCGCCCCGACTGCCTGTGGATGATCAAAGGAAAGAGTCCCCTTACCCGCCTGTGTCTCGGCGACTGGGATACCCGTAATTTCCGCAAGAATCCGAAGCGCCTCAGTGGCCTCTGAGTAGATGACTCCTCCACCGGCAACGATGAGTGGCCTCTTTGCACTGCGAAGCACGGTGACCGCTCGTGCCAGTGCGGCGGGATCGGGTACTGGGCGAGCGACATGCCATACACGCTGGTAAAACAGCTCGATCGGCCAGTCAAACGCCTCAGCCTGGACATCTTGGGGAAGACAGATCGTTACTGCACCGGTCTCAGCGGGATCGGTCAACACCCGCATGGCTCCAAGCAAAGCGTCGATGAGTTGCTCGGGCCGATTCACTCGGTCAAAGAATTTCGATACCGGTCGGAACGCATCATTGACGGAGACGTCACGTGCTCCGTAGCGCTCGAGCTGCTGAAGGACCGGATCCGCGACACGGGTCGCGAAAGTGTCGCCAGGAAGCAAAAGCACCGGGAGGCGGTCGATCGTCGCGAGCGCGGCGCCCGTTACCATGTTCGTCGCGCCAGGCCCTATCGATGAGGTGCAGACAAGCGTCGAAAGACGATTGCGCATCTTCGAGAACGCCGTCGCGGCGTGAACCATCGCCTGTTCGTTTCGGGCCTGGTAATAGGTGAGAGAACCGGGCTCGTAGATCTCAGCTTCAAGGAGCGCCTGTCCAAGTCCGGCAAGATTTCCGTGCCCAAAAATTCCAAAGCACCCTTCGATCAGCCGGTGCTCGGTCCCGTCGCGCTCGCTACGTTGCGCTGCGAGAAACACTACGACCGCCTGCGCGACCGTGAGGCGTCTGATTCTCACGAGTTGTTGTGCTTTCGGTTTGAACGAAACGGCAGGCGATCATCGACCTTCTGGTCGACCCATGTCGCTCGGATCCATGCGTGCGCAGGATCGTCACAGATGCGCCAAGCGCGCTCTCCGGCTCCGGCCATGACGTTCAGGTAATAAAGGTCATAGCCCGGCACGGCCATTGAGGGTCCATGCCAGCCATGTGGAATCAACACGGCGTCACCGCTTCGTACCTCAGCAAAGAGGTCGATCGGCCGATCGGGATTTCCGTAGACGCGCTGGTACGCCATACCGTCGCCATTTGGCCCTGGCGCCACTTCGTAGTAGTAGATCTCCTCAAGTGCGCACTCATTCGGACCATCTTCGTCGTGCTTGTGTGGAGGATACGACGACCAGTTTCCTCCTGGAGTCAGTACCTCACAGGAGATAAGACGATCTGCATCAAACGTCTCTGGAGTACAAAAATTATTCACCTGTCGAGAGCATGGCCCTGCGCCGCGCATCTCTACCCCGACACGGTCGACAGATCCGTAGCGAAATGGCAGAACCTTCTCAGTGCGCGCGCCAGGAAGAGCGAATCGTCCTCCGAAGCGGCTTCTCACTGTTACCGAACTGCCCCGAGAAAGATAGGCAAAGTCACTTGGACCCGAAAAGACGTCATCTCGTCCGACAAGTGAAATCTCCTCACCGTCACAGCGGACGACACATGAGCCCGAGAGCGGAAGAACGAGCAGCTCATCTCCCCCCGTCTCAAATTCCTGTGTTCCATTTTCTCTGAGCTCAAGAATGCGAAGCGAAGCCCAGGACCACTGAGCCTTTGCAGCATCAAGCTCAAGTTCCCAAGGGCTCGATAAAAGCGTGCCACGAGGATGAAAAAGCTTTTGAGAGGTCACGGGTGCTGGGATTCGATTTTCGCGCTCGCGCTCACGAGCCGGGCGGCAATATCGACTGCAGCTTCGACATCGTCGTCGGGCGGATAGAGCAGCGCGCGACCGACGACGAGCCCGCGCACTCCTGGCTGTCCAAGTGCTCGCTCCCATTGCGCGTAGGTAACGTCAGGAGCCTCGTGAGGATCTCCACCGAGCAAAACTGTAGGCAGTGTCGTCGCCGCCATCACCCGCTCCATTTCATCGATCACCGGTAACTTCAGCCAGGTGTAGGCACTCGTCGTGCCAAGTCCCGAGGCAATCGCGACAGAGGTGATTACCGCCTGCGCGCTGAGGTCATTCGTCGCTCTCCCATCCTCGAGCCGTGAGACAAATGGCTCGATCAGCGCAAGAAGTCGATGTTCGGCGAGCCCGCTTACTGCGTGCGCGCACGATTCCAGTGTAGCGACTGTCCGCGGATCCTCGTAATTGATCCGACAGAGCATCTTGCCGCCATCGAGTCGCGCTGAAGCGATAGCTGGCGCGTCGTAGGAAGTGAAACGGTCGTCAAACTCGAACTCCGAGCCCTGAAGTCCGCCCCGGTTCATCGAACCAAACACCACTTTTTCCTCAAGCGCGCCGAGCAGGAGAAGATCATCAATGATGTCTGGCGAGGCGAGCAGCCCATCCACGCCAGGGCGCGACAATGCGATCGTCAACCGAGTGAGAAGATCCTTACGATCAGCCATCGCGAGCGCGCGTCCGCCAGCTCCAAGCGCGCCTCGGGCCGGGTGATCTGCAGCAATGACCATGATTCGCCCCGACGCGTTTAACATCGGTCGACGGGTACGACGCGCGGCCGCTTCGATGATCGCCTCAGGGTGCCTGGCGCGGATCTCTTGAAGCTCTGAAAGGTCGATAGCGTCCAAGACCTGATCCCTTCTCATCGCCCGATCGCCTCGGTGGAGGCACAGCAAAGGCCATATTCATGGCCCCTTACCAAAATTCTCCGTGTAGCAATAGATTCTACTAATCGTTGCCAAGAGTCTCTCTTCGCGATGTTGTAAAAAGATCGCCGAGACTGACTTTGACCCTAGCCCAGACAACTCCAGATACGACTGCCGCTTTTCGCTCTACCCAGAGTAGACTCGGGCTTTCAATCTAAAATTAAACCAAGTAAGTCAAGTGGACGCATCTATGAGCACAGAGAAATCTGACGGTCACGTGGATTCCCAAAAACTTTGACTAGGCGTATGGTCATGATCGGCACGCGTCAACTCATCGCTCATCATGATTGAGGCTTGACGTAGTGGTTGCAGAACTCTCACCTGATCGCTGGACCGCCGATTTCGAACGCCTAAAGAACGGTGCTGAGATCGACCTCCTTGTTGTTGGTGGTGGGGTTGTCGGGTCGGGCGTAGCTCTAGATGCTGTGACGCGTGGCCTCAACGTCGTTCTCGTTGAAGCGCGCGATTTTGCAGCAGGTACCTCCGGTGGATCGAGCAAGCTCATTCACGGAGGGCTGCGGTATCTGAAGACCGCGGATTTCAAACTGGTTCACGAAGCATTGAGCGAACGAGGGCTCCTCCTTGAACTCGCCCCCCATCTGGTCCGCCCGCTGCCATTTCTGTACTTGTTGCGTCGACGCTTCTTTGAACGGGCATACGTGACCCTTGGTGTCGGTATCTACGATCTCATGTCACGAATCGGACGCACCAAGCACCAACTTCCTCGACTGCGGCAACTCTCTCGTCGAAACACAAGAGAACTCGTGCCGGGCCTTGATGCCGATGCCTTTATTGGCGCAGTGGAATACCACGATGCCCAGGTAGACGACTCAAGATTTGTCCTTGATCTCATTCGAAGCGCCGTAAGCAGTGGGGCGATCGCGCTCAACAATGTGATGCTCACCAATATCGTCCGCGAAGGTCAAACGATCACTCGCGCCCAACTGAAATGCACGCAGAGTGGCGAACTCTTCGAGGTAAGACCCCGGGCGATCGTCTTGGCGACGGGGGTGTGGAGCGAGAGAACTATGGCACTTTTTGGTGGCGATGAGGAGGTGATCATCCAGCCGTCAAAGGGAGTTCATCTCGTGCTGGGCAACGAAGCAATCGACTCAAAACGCGCGCTCATCGTTCCAACGGCAAATAGTGTCTTGTTTGTCCTTCCGTGGGATGGTCACTGGATCGTTGGGACGACCGACACGGAATGGAAATTTGGAATCGACGATGTCACGGCAAGCTCGGAGGACATCGAATATCTCCTCGGCCAGCTCAACTCGATACTTGTATCGCCGATCACGCTTGAAGACATTGAAGGCGTCTTTGTCGGGCTCCGCCCTCTGATTGCTGCAGCAAAAAAAGACACCACCAAACTCTCACGAGAACATGCAATCGGTCACTTGGCCAAAAACGCAATTGCCATTTCCGGCGGCAAGTTCACCACCTATCGGGTGATGGCCAAAGATGCTGTCGATGCCGTTCTTGAAGCCTTTGCTGGCAACGCCGGCGCGTCTCGCACCGACCAGATCTCCCTGTTTGGTGCACGCGGCTTCCAACAGCTTTGGGACAGTCGAGCGAGCTTGACAACCAGAACCGGACTGCCGACGGAAAAGATTGAGCAAATGCTCGGACGCTACGGAGTCGCGATCGAAGAGGTACTCGATATTCTCGAGAAGAACCCGGAACTTGGAGGTCCACTTCAGTGTGCTCCCTCCTACCTCCAGGCTGAGATCGTTCACGCAGTCAGCCACGAAGGCGCACGCCATATTGAAGACGTCTTGCGCAGGCGGTGCCATATTGGAATTGAAGAGCCAGATCGCGGTATCGCCGCTTCGCTTGAGGTGGCTCCGACAATGGCATCTCTTCTTCGGTGGACACAAGAAGAGATGCACAATGAGATCGAGCAATATCGCCGATCAGTCGCGCATGCACTCTTGGCCGAGAGTCGGTAAACAACTCCGACAGAAAAACTTAGGACGCGATCGCTGCCAACTTGTCAAAGGACCTTATGAGGCCAGCGTTTGAGGCCTCTTGTCACTAAGCTCGTGCAGTGGCTGCCCAAGAAATTCCACGCCTTGTGTGGGTCAACGCGACATGGCAATCAACGGCTACGGTCAACTTGGCGAAAGAATTACAGGCTCTCATGAACTCACACGGTCACTCGGGGTGGTGAGTTACTTTGTCATTGATCACTGCACCATCGCATACGAAGGAGCGCACGATGTCAAGTGAGGAACAACGCTTCGATCTCCTTTGTGTCGGGCGTCTCGGAGTCGATCTCTACGGCGAGCAAGATGGCACACCGCTCGATGCAATCCAGACCTTTGTGAAATACGTCGGAGGCAGCGCAGCAAATGTCTGCGTCGGTGTCGCCAGGCTCGGACTAATCACGGCAATGTGCTCACGGGTCGGAGATGAAGGGCTCGGCCAATTCGTGCTCGACGCACTTTCTCGCGAAGGCATCAACACCACTCTCGTACAGCGCGATCCTATTCATCCAACCGGGGTCGTTGCGCTCGCGCTCTATAAGCGCGAGAGCTTTCCCCGGATCTTTTTCTATACCGATAGTGCGGATCTATCTTTCGAACAAGCACAACTCGACTGGAATACCATCGGTCGAACCGATGCTGTGCTCTTAACTGGCAGTTACCTTGTCAACGCATCGTTGCTGGCTTGTAGCCACGCAATTGCGAGCTCCGTGCACGAACGCGGCGGCCGCGTCGTGCTTGACGTGGACTACCGCCCCGTACTCTGGAGCCTCGTTCCTGTAGGGAGCGGCAACGACATGCAAACAAGCAGCCCGCAGGTAACGGAGATTTACCAAAAGATTCTTCCCGTTTGTGATCTCGTCGTCGGAACTGAGGAGGAGATCGCTGTCGCCGGAGGGTCGACTGACGTCCACGCAGCGCTTTGTAAAATTCGAAGCTTGACCGAAGCGGCAATTGTTTTAAAGAGGGGCGCAAAGGGTGCGAGCGTCTATGACGGTCCGATTCCAGCAAAACTTGATGAAGGAATCGGAGCGCCGAGCTACTCCGTTGATGTCTTGAACAACACCGGTGCCGGAGATGCTTTTCTAAGCGGCTTCTTGAGCAGGTGGCTACGAAATCACAAGTATCGCGAGTGCGTCCAATCGGGAAACGCGAGTGGAGCGATCGTGGTCACCCGCAACGGCTGCACGCCAGCCATGCCGTTTGCCGATGAGCAGGCGCGCTTCATGTCACAAGCCGGCATCCGTCGGCCGGATGATGACGAGGTGATGGAGCGCTTGCACCGAATCGGATCGCGGCGGCCGACTGTCCCCTGGAGATTCCTCCTAAGCCTCAGAGATCTCGATCTTCTGGCACTCATCAAAGGCCCGGCTAGCTCCTCTCACAAGATCGACGAGTTGAGACAACTCCTCAGTGATGCAATTTTTCAGGTTTCTGACGAGGAACATGCGATCGGGATCCTGGTCGATTCATCCATCGACCGCGAGATCCTCGAAGAGGCCGCATCGCGAGAGATATTTATCTCAAGATCGATTGGTTCAGATCGCGAACAACTGCGCGATCATGACAACGAAGAGTCCGGCATCGAACTTCGAACCTGGCATGGCGAAATCATCCCAACGGCGAGCGCCCATATCCGCCGCGACCGACCTAAAGTCGAGACCGAGCATCAATGGCAACACCTCGCCCGCCTCATGCAGACCTGTCGCATGATGGAACGGGAGATGCTCGTCGATCTTTGCCCTCAGGATGAATCCAGCCTGAAGGGATCTGCCCTCGCGCAGTTGCTTGTCGAGGGCTATCAAGCTGGAGTCCGGCCTGAATATTGGATGTTGCCTGAGCTGACAGACCCACCGGGATTGGCCGCGATCGCGGACCTCATCTTGGAAAAGGACTCTTCTTGTCGCGGATACTTCCTTCGCACTCGCCCAAGCGAGACAGAGCTACAACATAAGGGACTCGCGGAGGCGCGGAACAATGTCGCATGTCGCGGCGTGGTCCAATTCGATGTGTGTGATCCCTTTGTACTCAATACGTGGCTCCGGGGCTCTTTGCACAACGCAGAGTTCGTTGACGCGATCAGAATTGGGATCCGCCAAAGGATCCAAGCATCTCAAGACTCCAGGTCCTGATAGAGGCGGTCTGCCAAAGCGGTAAAGCAAACGCTCGACATGCTTGTGAGAAGAGACAGATCACCTGTTAGCG
This sequence comes from Acidimicrobiales bacterium, assembly GCA_035533675.1. Taxonomy (GTDB): domain Bacteria; phylum Actinomycetota; class Acidimicrobiia; order Acidimicrobiales; family Bog-793; genus CAIVND01. The sequence continues at coordinate 8,230 of DATLTI010000135.1, forward strand.
TCTCTGATGGAGAAAGTAACAAGTAGTAGCACGAGGTGAATGCAAGCAACATGCTCCCAATGGTTTCTGGATGATCAAAGCCAGCTCTACCCACAGGCGGTGGATGTCGTGGACCACGTGACACACGTAATCAACAACAAAGCTTGGAGTGGGACTGCCGAGCGTCATGGCGAAGTACACGATCCGGCAACCGGCAAAATCACCGCGATGGTCGATTTCGCAACTGCCAAAGAGGTCGATCTTGCGGTTCAAGCAGCAGCCGATGCCTTCTCAATCTGGGGAAGCACCTCGATCGCAAAACGCACCGATATTTTGTTCCGCTTCCGGGAATTGCTCAGTGCCAAGCGTGTCGAATTGGCGCGGCGGGTAAGTGCGGAACACGGCAAGGTGCTCAACGACGCGCTTGGCGAGGTTAGCCGCGGCATAGAGGTCGTCGAGTTCGCCAGTGGCATCGGTCAGCTTATCAAAGGCGAATTCTCCGAGAACGTCTCAACGGGTATCGACTCCTACTCCATCCGCCAGCCTCTTGGCGTCGTCGCTGGCATCACGCCGTTTAATTTTCCCGCAATGGTTCCGATGTGGATGTTCCCAGTCGCAATCGCGTGTGGCAACACCTTTGTACTCAAGCCGTCGGAGAAGGATCCTTCGACGGCAGTATTTCTCGCCGAGCTGTTCGCCGAAGCCGGACTCCCGGAGGGCGTGTTCAATGTCGTACATGGCGATCAGGTTGCCGTCGAAGCGATTCTTGATCATCCCCGCGTTGCTGCGGTGAGCTTCGTCGGGTCTACCGCTGTCGCCCGCTCAATCTATGAACGCTCTGCCAAGGCCGGAAAGCGCGTGCAGGCACTCGGTGGAGCAAAGAACCACATGATCGTGATGCCCGATGCCGATATGGACGTCGTCGCCGATGCGGCAGTAAACGCGGGCTATGGCTCTGCAGGTGAGCGTTGCATGGCGATCTCCGTTCTCGTTGCCGTTGGTTCAGCTGGCGACCTCATCGTCGAGAAGATCCGTGAGCGCGTCGGTCACCTGAAAGTTGCACCTTCAACTGACCCCAAAGCCGATATGGGACCGCTCATTACCCTTGAACACCGCGATCGTGTTGCCTCCTACCTAGACAGCGGAGTAAGTGAAGGGGCGGTGCTCGCGATCGACGGCCGTCAGCACAAGATCGATGGTGAACCTGGTGGCTTCTGGCTCGGACCATCTCTGTTTGACAACGTTGAGCCACAGATGTCGATCTACCGCAACGAAATCTTCGGTCCAGTGTTATCGATGCTTCGCGTTGCCGATCTCGATGAGGCGATGGAACTTATCAATACCAACCCTTACGGCAATGGTGCAGCAATCTTCACGAGCGATGGTCCGACAGCGCGACGTTTCCAAGCAGAGGCCGAAGCTGGAATGATCGGTATCAACCTGCCAATTCCTGTTCCAGTCTCGTATTACTCCTTTGGCGGATGGAACCAATCCCTGTTTGGAGACCTCCACATCTATGGGCCTGATGGAGTTCGCTTTTACACGCGTGCCAAGGCAGTCACCGCTCGATGGACCGGAATCGCTCACAAAGCCACACTTGCCTTCCCCACCAATACTTAGAGAAAAATCACGACTTGCTCAGCGGGGTCTAGGAGTCGTCTTATTCATCAAAATCCTGGGGACGTCCGGTTGTAACCGATACCACGCCATCGATCTCTGACAGCGTTGAGACAAGATTGTTGACGATCGGAGATCCCTGGATCTGAATTTCAACATCGACGGTATTGCGGGGGTCGCGTCCCAGCGGACCATCGCGTGTCGAGTCATAATGCGAATCGGTTGATTCTCTTCCTGATCTCGTGACAATCGAGGTTACGGAAAAACCACTTGTTGTCGTGGAGGCAAGAATTGTGCGAAGTAACCCTTGTCCATCGACATAACACACATGAATAATTGACGTTGCAAAGCGGGAAAGTCCAAAGCGTCGCGTCACTCGCGGGTATCCACGTGCGACAAGAAAATGCCCCACCGTCGCTACGATCGCAAGAATCGGGAGACCAGCGCCGCATGCTGCCCCGATCGCCGCAGTAACCCAAACAGCGGCGGCGGTAGTAAGTCCCTGGACGGCGTCGCGACGAACAAAGATGAGTCCACCACCGATAAATCCGATACCAGTGACGATCTGCGCAGCGACACGCGAAGGATCAAGAATGACCGACCCTTTGATCAGGACATTCGTAAAGCCGTATTTGCTCACCAGCATGAAGAGCGCTGCACCGACGCCAACGAGGGCATGCGTGCGGATACCAGCACTTTTTTGACCGAGGTCACGCTCAAGACCGATAAGGGACGAAAGGGCAAGTGCAATCAAGAGCAAGGTCACCTGTGACCACCCTTGTCCGGTTGGCTCGTTGAGGATCATCGCCATCAGACCTTGGAGGTGCACGCCAATCACCAGCTCTCAGCTCGAATTTCGAGCTAATATGTACTAAGAGTGAATTGTAGATGACTTAAAGATAAACAACTCCCTAATTCTAAGTAAACGGTACTCTGTTGGGTAGAGTGTCACTGGTACATAGGTGGACTGCGCAGATGGCCACAATCATCTGGTCGCGAGCGGAATCATGCCTAGAGAACACGCGACTAGGTCTCAGCTGTGACTTCGGCGATGTTCGCGACATAAGGCGGGTTCAGACGGTGCCAATGGGGTGATCAAACGATCCAGCTTTAGCTTTGCCAAATCCAATAACCGTTTTCGTCAAATACGATGGAATCCTCCCTCTACGGCGATTGACGATCAGGGAAAGGTTTCGGCGAGCCGCGTGTTCATCGGCATTTGCGTGACCAACCACGACAGTTTTCAATTCTCAGAACCTTCCTTGACCGATTGGCGGAGCTGACATCATGAGCGGGATTTGAAGATTTTTTATCTGATGATCACTCCGCTACCCCCGCCAATGTCACGCACGATTTCCACTACGCTTGGTTCGCTCGTCCAGCTTGCTGGGCGTAAAATTTGGTTGTCGTGCTTATATTTCGCGATGACCAATGGAGAGGTGCGAGAGCGGCCGAATCGGGCTCACTGCTAATGAGTTGATCTGGGAAACTGGGTCCGAGGGTTCAAATCCCTCCCTCTCCGCTCTGTGATGTAGGAGGGTTTCGCGGACAAGCGAACCCTCACACACTACCTTTTTCATAATCGTTGGTAGATCTTTGATGGATCGAGTGTCATCTTCCTGAGAAGTTCGCCTTCGGTGCTCATGACCCTGATGTCACAATCGGCAATCAACACGATGATGCGCTTCCCACGGTGTGGTCGTCCGACCCCGATGTGATGGAGCTTTGACTTGTAGCGCAGCGTGAACTTTCCCGCCGAGTCGATCCTGTCGTGGCGCACCCTGGTCTCTGGGGTGAGCTTGATCCCCTCGCGCGTGGGAACGGCCTTGTCGCGTTCGTTCCATGCGATAAGTGGTGTGCACTCCTTCGCCTGGTGAGGACGCACCTCGTTGTAATAACGCACGAAGCGGTCGATGTCGCGCTGCAGCTCGGCAATCGAGTTCGCCGGGCGCTGTCGTCTCAGCCACTTCTTCAGCGTCTGGTGATAACGCTCGACCTTGCCCTGGGTCTGGGGATGGTAGGGCTTGCCGTGTTTAAAGGTGATGCCAAGCGAGTAGAGCTCGGTCTCCATCCCGGTGCGACCACCGCGATAATGCGCGGTGAAGATGCAGCCGTTGTCTGAGAGCACCGACATGGGAAATCCATATTGTGCTGCACTCTTGTAGAACTGCGCGACGACATCTGGCGCGGTGGCAACCGAGACGACAACCGACGAGAGGACGAGGCGCGAGTAGTCGTCGATGAAGTTGATGATCTCGACACCTTTGTCGTCGGCGAGTTGCCAGTGGGTCATGTCGGTCTGCCAAGTCTCGTTCGGCAGATCTGCCTCGAAGCGGATCCATGAACTGCGTGGTCGCTTCTGGGGCTGGAGGGTGACAAAGCCGCGTCGAGAAAGCACCCGGTGCACCGTCGAGACCGAGGGGGCCACGCCACAGCGCTGTCTGACGTGATAGGCGATGGTCCTTGCCCCTGCGTCATAGCCCTCCTCGACGAGGTACTTTCTGATCGCGACGATCTCGTCCTCGACCTCTGGCGGGGTCTGGTTCTTTGCCACCTGGGGACCGCGTTTTTTCTGGCCGAGCGCCTCGTAACCAAAGAGGCGGTAGGAAGAGACCTGTTTCGCGACCCAGGTCTTTGACATCCCCACCGAGGAGGCCACCTCTCTCAGCGAACGGTTCTCAAGTACAACACAATCGACGGCGTATCGGGCAAGGTCCATTAGCTCCAGCTCATCACGAGGTGTCCGTGAAACCCTGACACATCATGTCCCCGAAACTCTGGAACCTAAGACCTCCCTCTCCGCTCGCAGGGTGTGTTTGCAATTATCTGCAATTTCGTCCGCAGTTGTTGCTGTAAGTTGCGCTAACGCGCGATGCTTCTCCATGAATTAAAGGAAGTTCTTCCGATCTCTCTGGGTCATGGTGATATTGATAATTCAAATCCTGCGCGTTCAATGGAACGAGCATGGGTCGACGAACGTCTCGAGGAAGGGAGTCTTCGTGTCCTCGAGACGATAGATGCAATGGGCATCGCGCCGAACTTCTTCGTAGAACTAAAGGGTGAAACCACCTTGGGGTGGCGGCTCCGCCTCGCTTGGTGGTTCCTGTTCAGCTGGTTCCTCGGTGCCCGACGCGTCAAGCGGACCGAGGTCGGCCTCGTAGACTGACAGCTCTCCCATTAATCGATCGATCTCCGCGTTCGTGTCGCCGGTGGCGCGCCCCGATCGCTCGGCGTAAGTTGCAGCACCGAGATCGCGCAGCAGACCGTCTGCGCGCCGGCGCGCCTGGACATCCTCGAGCTTGGACTGGCCAGCCTTACCGGCCTCCTGGGCCTTCTGCGCGAGCTGGGTCGCTTGCGCCTTCACCTTGTCAAAAAGCGGCATGATCCCTCCTTGGTTTGTTTTCAGAGCCTCCCGAGGAGCCCGTCGCGAAGCGGGTTGGCGGCCCGTTCATCGTGGTGCTCCTCGGATTCGAATTCCCGGTGCAATGTCGACTGGAGAAGAACCGGCCCGTCGCCGGTGAGCGTAACGAGATTGAGGCCCTGACCACCGAAGACGGCGCTCATCGCGGTCTGCGCGTTGAGCGCGCCGACGCGCTCGACCCCAAAGGTCACTGAGTCGGCGAAACCGACGACCGCGCCACCGTGCACTTGGAGCTTGCCGCCATAAGAGGAGGGGTTCAGCTCAAGGAGGCTGCCACCACCACCGATAATAAGCGTGCCTTTCCCGGTGAAGTGCTCGAAGATCAGACCCTCTTTCGAGCGGCGGCCAAGGTTGAGCCCGGCGAAGTCGATATCGTAGGAGACGCCAGCCTCCGCGCAGACAAAGGCGCGGCTCTCGGCTCGCCAGCCAGTTGAACCGTCGAGCTCGATCACCCGCATCTGGCCGGGGAGTTCGCCGGCCAGAGCGACGAGTCCGGACCCGCCAGCAGGGGTAAACCACTGGAAGGCAAGGCTCTGTCCAGCGAGCGCGCGCTTTCCCACCTCAGTGGCGGTCGCGAGTGCCGCCTTCAAGAAACCGCTGCCACCCTGTTGGGCCTCCTGGCGCGCCGCGTCCGCTTTGCCACCGGGAGTCGTGAGCCGGGTTTCAATGGAGACGTTCGTGGTCTTCCAGCGGAACTTGGTCGCATCGGCGTAAATGGACTGTCCCTCATCAAGCTGACAGGTAACGTTCTGGGCGATCTCTCCGGTTACCTTGCAGGTAATGGTCATCGTTCACCTCGAAGCGAAGAGTCGGCGAACCAGTCCGCCGCACATCGAGAGTCCTCATCTGGAGAGCAAGTCCCGACAACCTGAGGCTACTCGATCGTTATGTCCAAGGAATCCTGGCTCGGCCGGGATTCACCCCTGACACGAGATAGGCAGATGTGATCGGCGTTACTGGTCCGACGTTCGACCCTGGAAGACTCGTGGGGGACGAACAGACGAGTTGTTCAGCCACACAGGCTTCATTCATAAATTGACGAGCGTTGGATCGACGTGATTGAACAGTCACCTTGAGCGTGTTGCAACTGATCCCTCGCGTACTCCAAGGGTGACCTGCACCTTTGCTGCATTCGCGGTGTGCGGTATACCTCTGGGGCGTACCGAGGTGGACCCGATCCTTTGGACGACCCAACCTGGATCGGGGAGACACTTCATCGCGCTCAACACGGAGCGAGGAACGCGTATTCTCGCGTCTGGTGCGACGGGAAACCGACGAGACACACGTGGGGTCGAAGGCAGCGGCTGGCACGCCTCAGGGCGCGGAGCCATCGTTAATATCCTCTTCGTTTTGATCCCCAAGCGCAAACGAACGAGTCACGCCTGGACGAAAAGCCCAAATCGACACGCCAAGCGCCAAAATGCCAAATACCGCGCTCGCGCCATAGCTGTAGCTCAGTCCGTGGGTGAACTTCGCTAGTGAGGCGTGCGAAAGCACAGATCCAGCGTGTCTCGACAGCTGGTCTCGCAGCCCCGAGGTGGAAAAGGCAATTGTCCCGATGAACGAGATGCCAAGACTCGTGCCCACCTGTCGGGCAGTCGCGGTCGTCGCCGAGGCGACCCCGACACGATCGGCTGGCATGCCCGCCACGGCGGCATAGGTAATCGGAGTGTTCAAAAAACCGTTACCGCAGCCGAGCAGAAGATAACCGAGGAGCAAGATGACAATCGGAGTACTCGGTCCGATCGTCAACGCCATGAGGATCATCGCGGCGATGGCGAAACCGGTCGCGAGCACGGTTGGCAGCAGAGGTCCGCGACTGCCAGTCATCTTGCCAGAGATCGGAGCGAGAACAACCGTAAGTAGAGCAAGCGGGAGAACGCAGAGACCTGCGAAAAACGGAGAGAAGTCCCTTCCCTCTTGGAGATAGAGCGTATTTAGAAAGAGAAATCCGCCGCTGATCATGAAGCTAATGGCCGCCAAGATGACCGCACCAGACAGCGACGGCCTCTTGAAGTCTGTGAAATCCAAAAGTGGGAACTTGGCGTGCCGCTCAATGGCGACAAACCCACCGGTGGTCACTACCGCGAGGCCCAACGCCGAGAGTACGACGGGCGTTCCCCAGCCGCCAGTTGACGCAGTGATGAAACCGTATGTCCCGAAAAAGAGCGCAAGCCCGATTGCGAGCTGACCGGACTTGTCAAACGGACGCACCACCGCTGCCTTCGACTCTTTCAGGTAGAGACGCGATCCGACGAGCGCGAACACGCCGATTGGAACATTGATCCAAAACACGCTTCTCCAGCCGAACGCGCCTACAAGCGCACCTCCGACAAGTGGTCCTGCTGCGGTCGAAATTCCCGTGGTCGCGTTCCAAAGTCCAAACGCGCGTGCACGTCGTACTCGATTAACAAAGACATTCGCGATGATCGCGAGACTTGCTGGAGTCATCAATGCTGACCCGACGGCCTGGAAGACGCGACACCCGATCAATACATTGACATTCGGCGATGTCGCACACGCAATCGATCCGATGATGAACGCGCATTGCCCGACATTAAAATAGCGAACCCGGCCATAGCGATCGCTCACCGAACCGGCGAGGAACAACGAGCAGGCGCGCCCGAGGATATAGGCATCTGCGGCCCACTGGAGTTCAGAGGCCGAGGCATGAAACCCTCTTTGGATAGAGGGGAGAGCCACATTCAATACGGTGTTGTCGAGCGTCGACATGAACAGCGAGGTACAGCAGATGAGCAGCGTCAGATTCTCCTGACGCCGCGAGATCAGGACATTCGGTGACTCGACCTGAGAGGTCACATCCCGCGCCAGGCGACATTTCGATAACCGCGGGTCGACCATTGTCGGAGGGCCATCACTTGGGCGTTCCGTCTACGCCGAAAATCAGCCTCGCCGCGATACATCAACATGGTCCCCCATCCATTCGAAAGTCGCAGCTGAAAAAGCATCGGCGTGCTGGCATCCTGCCGAGATTATCGAAAAACGCCGACGCTGGTTCGAAGACTCCATCGGACGGTACATACCCTTGCATGTCCATGCCGCGAACGAACAATACTTTTCTCTCGCGACTCGAGATTGCCGAATCTGGGCTCTGTGACCTTCAACCTCTCAGTAACGATCGGAGCCAATTACGAAAGCATTTTTCGGAGCTGTACCCGCAAGTCATTCAAGTACTTCAATGTTGTCTATTAGGAGTATTGGGATCTGTGAGGTGGACTTATACAGGACGTTTGCGCAGATCCTCAAGTCAGCATGTCTATCGATTTCATTGGCTCTCACCCGATATGACCAATGGCTGCCCCCTAAAGGTACGAATGTGGCATGTCTGGGACCCAAGACATTGCGGCAATGGAGGTCAAAGCGGATCGAGAGAAGCTGGAGACCGCGGCTACCAGCACCTCAAACGCTTATCTCGGGCGAACTTAAGAGAGGTCGTCTTGTTGGCAGGTTATTGTTGGACCTGCAAGGCTTCAAGTGTGGGACCTCTTCTTTTAGTGCGTGGGACACCTACCCAAGAATCTCATTGTTTCCCCAGCTCACGGCGTGAGGTGCGAACACGCCGCTCGCAGGACTGCCGTACACTACTAAGACGTTTGCGTTGTCCCGTGATGTTCCTGCGCTCGTAGCTCAATTGGATAGAGCATCTGACTTCGGATCAGACGGTTGGGGATTCGAATTCCTCCGAGCGCACCAGACACCCTCTGCCATTCTTATGGTTTAGCGACCCAATTTTCGCAGCACTGATCGTTCACGTAATTCAGTATGTAAGAACTTGAGGAATACGCATCTGAGAGTTGAATTGCATCGCCTCGCGCACCGGTCTCAAGGATATGTTGGAGGCAACCGCAGGCGCGAGATTATCGCGGCCTCATGGCTACGCGCTCGGCTGATGCCTCGGTGTCACTCTTCGCTTTTGAGAACAGAACAGTTCTCGAGCACGAGGCCGACACGCTCTCCACTTACGCGCGTTGGCATGCCTGGCTCGAATGCCCGCAGCATAATGCCGCTCACAGTCAAAATACGCACCTCGCTACGACCGTCATTGAGGACCGAACGGAGGACGACCCCCTCCTGATCTCCGGCATCTACGGAGGTAAGCCGGATTGACTCGGGTCGTGCAACGAGAACAGCTTTCGCATCGAAGTCGCAATTGCTGGCTCGCGCAATGATCTCGCCTGAACCATCCAGAAGCTTCGCGACTAGACGACCATCACGGAAATCGACAACCTCGATATCAAAGACATTGAGGGCTCCCATGAACTGCGCGACAAAACCATTTGCGGGATCGTCATGGAGTTCAAGAGGGCTCGCGCTCTGGGCAATCGCCCCGTCGCCAAGGACAACGATTCGATCCGCAAGCGTCGTTGCCTCGCGCTGGTCATGAGTCGTGATGAGCGTGGTGAGATTTCTGGCGCGCACAACATCACCAATGAGTGACTGCAGTTCATCGCGCCTTGCCGCATCAACACTCGAAAGCGGCTCATCAAGCAAGAGAAGCCTTGGGTCTCCAGCGAGTCCTCGCGCGAGTGCAACTCGTTGTTGCTGGCCACCTGAAAGCGAACTGGGGGACCGGTTCTCAAGACCCTTCAAGCCCACCTGATCAAGAAGTTCGTCCGCAAGCCTGTTTCTCCCCACCTCATCGACGCCACGTGTGCGCCAAGGATAGGAGACATTCTCCCGGACGCTCATATGCGGCCAGAGTGCGTACTGCTGGAAGACAAAACCAACCCGTCGATGCTCAGGTGGCGTGCTTTGTTGTCCATCGGCCACGAGCTCACCATCGATGAGTAAAGAACCCGAAGAAGGATCGAGAAATCCACCAAGTGCGCGCAAAAGGCTCGACTTTCCACTTCCCGAAGGTCCGACAATCGCGACAATTTCGCCCGGCTCGACCGTCAGGTCAATATCGCGAAGCACTACATGACCGTGATAGGCAAGCGAGACACTGCGAAGCTCCACTGCGGGCGTGACCGGGGTATGCGTTCGTCCCTGTGCCTGAATATCGCTTTGAGATTCGGTCACTTTTGCCATGATGGCACCTCAATACCCGCCTCAGCCGCGACAATCTTCCGGCTCGATCTCGCGAACAGTGCCACTCCCGCAACGACCGTGGTGATCACTGTTACGACCATTGCGAGCGAAGCAGTCAGTGCCGTCTGTCCCGCCTCTTCCGAGGCAAGCACCGCAACAGCAAAAGTCTGTGTCGATGGGCCATAGAGAAGTGACGACATCGTGAGTTCGTGGATTCCCAAGAGGAAGACAATAGCGAACGATGTCACGATCCCAGGAATCAGGACTGGCCAGATCACGTCTCGCGACGCCCGACGTGCAGATGCCCCACTTGCCCGGGCGGCGTGAACGAGATCATCAGATAGGCCACCCATCGTTACCGCAGCCGTACGCACGCCAATCACGGCAAATCGAGCGACATAGGCGATCAAGATGATGAAAAGGCTTCCGTAAAGCCAGCGTTCCCATGCAAGCAGAATCGCAATCGCAACCACAGAGCCAGGAAGCGCAAACGGGAGAGAGAGCAGCGTTGATGTAAGCGTCGCGAGTCGGCTAGGCCGACGATTCCAAAGCGCCACTAGTGCCCCGCCCGTCGCGACAATTGTCGCGGCGGCTGCAGCGATCAATGCGCTGCGACCAAGTGCGGCAATATTTGCCCCGGAAAGAGCTTGGGCATAGGCGCTCGCTACCCAGTGACTCGGAGCAAGTTCAAGACGAAACGCAGGACTGACAGAGGTGATGTAAAGCGCCATCAGTGGTATCACCGTGGTCAGGACAAGGATCAAAAGACAACCTGTGACAACAAGATTTCGAAAGCGTCCAAACGCGATAAGCGGACGCGCCGAACTTGCGAGGCCATTGGATCTGGTTGAGCCTGAATTCGTCCGGGAAACTCGATTTGAGGTAAAGAGAAGAACGATCGCAAGCAGTCCGAGAACTGCAGAAAGCGAACTCGCAGAGGCGATCGCGTGTGTGCCTCCGGCGAAACTGAGATCGGAATAGATCAACGTCGTCACGGTTGAATAGCTCGCGGGGATGGCAAGGATCGCCGGAATCCCAAAATCTGAGGCCGAACTTACAAATACAAGCAGCATCGAACCGAAGATGGCGGTCTTGACAAGAGGGAGCGTGATCTCCCAAAGGACCCTTGCAGGCGTGCGGCCCGAAATGCGTGCCGCGTCCTCAAGCTCGCCGATGCGACCAGAGCTCAATGCCGAAAGAATCAAGAGATAGGCAAGAGGGGCGCCCTGGAGCCCCAGCAGAAGAGCCACTCCCACAGGGCCGATGATCCAGCCAGCCGAAAGATGAGCGACCTGATCGGTCAGTCCCGCCTGGGTATACGCGTCGAGCCAGGCAAGTCCCGTGACGTAGGCCGGAATGATGAGCGGTGCGACCCATGCCCCGGCAAACCAGCGGCGAAAGGGAAGGTCACTTCTCGCGACGAGAAGCGCCATCGCCACGCCAAGCAGGGTCGCAAGGATTGTTGCAGCAGCAGATACCTCGACCGTATGCAATAGCGCCATTGCCACCGGGCGCGTTGAAATCGTATGCCACGCCCCGCTCGGGCCCGAAGGCCCGGCGAGAGCAGAACGGATGAGCTCAAAAAGCGGGTATCCGACGAGAAGGAGGGCAACAAAAAACAAGCCTCCCGTCCGAAGACGATTCAGCGGACGTTCGATGAGAGCTCCTTTGTACCGAAACGGCGTGACTTTGCGAGACGGCTATCCAAAAATGCCGGAAAAGTCGCTGAGAATCGACGTCTGATTCTTCGTGATTCGATTCCAGTTCACGACCAACTGCTTCTCATGCTTTGGCATTGGATAGGCAGGCGTTGCGCCAAAGTACGCAGCGTCATATCCGAGCCTTGCGGCTTCAATCTGACCCTGACGCGATACGAGCCACGTGACAAAGGCCTTCGCTGCTGCGCCGTTCGCAGTTCCCTTGGTGATCCCGACAGTCGCCGGGCACGGAACCGTGCCATCTTTTGGCCAGACGACAGAGACATCTGCATGCTGTGCAAGCAGGCTCCGAGCAACACTGTCAAGTGTCACTCCCACAAGCACCTTGCCGCTCGCGACATCGGTGCCGGTCGTCGTCGTCGACTGCTCGACTCGAACACCATTTGCCTTCAGCGTCTTGAAATAGTTCCATCCGTAAATCGTGCGGAGCTCTGACGCCCAACCGAACGTTGTGCCAGAATAGCTTGCGCTTCCGATCGCAACCTGACCTTTGAGAGCGGTGCTCGTCAGATCAGACCATTTTTGCGGGGGATTCGCCATTCCGGGATGTTCGACCATGACGGTCTCGAACGTAAAGGCACCAGCCCAGTCCTTGCCCGAGTAACCCGCAGGAACCTTGCGCCCATTGAGTGAAGGCCTCCATGATCCAAGAATGCCCTTCGTCGCAATCGTGTCCATGTCCGTCGGATCAGCAAACAAGACCACGTCGGCCTGAATGTGCCCGGTCGCCTGCTGAGCCAAGAGCTGGGTCTCAAGACTTCCTGTGCCTGCAGTCACCATGGTGACTCGGATATTTGGATACATCAGCTTGAAGGCGTTTGCGAAGCCCGCACCACCTTGAGTGGTGAGCGCTGCGTCAACAGTGATCGAGCCGGTGAGCGACGTATCCGCCTTTGTTGCACTCTTTTGCGCATGGGGGGCTACTGAAGCCGTCGCACCAGATGCAACTGCAACGCCAGCAAGTGCCATAAGCGCGCCGGCGAGTACACGAGCCTGCGGGCGAAATGGATGGACCGGATTATCTTGGATTCGAGTCATGACATGTATTGTTGCTCAATTAGGTTACCGAGTTCTAACAACGGCTCGAGTTCCGGTGAATTATGCACTACCGGGGACCAAATTCCATGTGTTTTGAAGAGAATCATCGGATACCCTCCAACTTCAGTCCGCCCCGGACAGAGATCAGACTGTTCCATGCACGACCAAGATCGCGGGCTGGCATCGCCCCGGCCTGTGCCGCGCCAAGCGACCTCTCGTTGTAGAAAAAGCACTTCCGAGATCTCCAGCCTCGTTCGGAGTCTGATCTCGAGATCCGCGCAATAACGCGTATCGGAACGTCGATACACATAATGGTTAGCTCGAAGAACGCGACCGATACTAACGTTCCGTCCGGGCGATTGCCTTTGATGGCGTATGCCGCGAGGCTAGGGACCGAAATGGGACTCACCAAAACACCAAGATCTCCACGGGCCGCGGCGGCAGACGAGAACATGAAGGCTTGGTCGCTCGCAGCGTTTAACTCCACCTATCTTCCGGCGCTGATTCTTGCAATGGGAACTGGAATCGCGATTCCGGCGATTCCGGCAATCGCTCGGTCCTTCCATGTCGGCTTCGCACTTGCGACCGGCGTCACCACCTCATTTCTCATCGGAAATGTTGCCGGCGCTTTGCCTTCAGGATGGCTGATCGATCGTTATGGCCGTCGTCGCATCATGCTCCTTGGTCCGATTCTCACCGCGCTTATGGCGTTCGCCGTTGTACTCGCCCGCACCTACCCGCAGCTTCTCGCGCTCCGCTTCGCCGACGGTTTCGCCACACAGCTGTGGATGATGGGGCGGATCACAGGAATCTCCCACAGTTCGTCTCCCGACCAGCGGGGACGCCAGATCAGCTGGTTGTTCGGAATGGATAACTCTGGTCGCGCGCTGGGCCCGCTGATCGGAGGACTCATGGCGACCTCCTGGGGTATCCGTTCGCCATTCATTGCCTATGGGGTGCTTTCGCTTCTCGCGTTGATTCCGGCCTATCGCTACATCGGAGACACCCCAAGAAAAAATCCCGTCAAGGCCAAAGACGGCGCCGGCCCAAATTTGCGGTCAGCTCGGCCGCTCACCTACCGACAGCTTGTTTCGACCTACGCGAACTATTTCGCCATCGCGCTCTTTGGTGCATTTTCGCGTGGCCCGATACAGGCGGGGCTTCTCAATATCTATGCTGCATTCCGCTACCACATGAATCCAAGCGAGATCGGCTACCTCGCCGCAGCATCGGCCGCGATCATGTTGCCGGTCGGATTCATCACCGGTTGGGTCATGGACCGCTACGGTCGGCGACGCACGATGATTCCGGGATATACCGGCGTGTGTCTGACAATGGTTGGTCTTGCGCTCATCGCGTTCTTCAATCTCTCCACCGTTGACTACGTCGTAGTCTTTCTCATTGCATCTCTCTGTCAGGGGATCACCAATGGAGCAGTGCAGACCATCGGCGCGGATGTCGCGCCCCGTGAAGTTCGAGGGAAGTTCCTGGGACTCTGGCGCTTTACGGGCCAAGGAGGCGTCGCCCTCTCACCGCTTATCTTTGCCGCTCTCGCCGCAGCGGTGAGCTACGGGGCATCATTCTTGTTTGTTGGGGGCTCTGCTGCTGCGGTAACGCTTCTGGTGTACTTCAAGATGCCAGATACCCGTTCAAGCGAAGCCATTCTGGCAACTGCTCAACCAAGGAATGGACCCCCCATGGCTCCGGACGTTTCGGTCCCGACAACAGCGCCAGATCTTCGATCGCCAGGCGCGGACGCAAATTAGACGGTTTGCAGCGCCACCGAGCCCAGAGCAGGTTCGGTTCCACCACGCCAACCAAATCTCTGTCAGACACCACGATCGCGGCACTGCCTGGAATCTCCATAGGATCGTACCCAGACCGGGCGATCGCTCCGGAGGTCAAAGGCGGAGCCATTCCAATCGGACTAGAGTGTGGAGCCGTTAAATACGGATGTGACGCGCGCTCGTAGCTCAATTGGATAGAGCATCTGATTACGGATCAGAAGGTTGGGGATTCGAATTCCTCCGAGCGCACTGCAACACCACAGGTCAACATATAGAAAACCTCCCGATTTAGGGCCATCGCTTTCCCGGTAACAAAAAACTCAACACAAAGCCCAACAAGTTGGAACAACACGGGAGAGATCATGGCCAGAAGCATCAGGCTCAAGCGCGAGCCAGACGTATGGGAACTGCGGATCCTCATCGGACGCGACAACCAGGGACCGGTCCGTCACCGACAGTTCACCTTCAAAGGGACAAGACGAAGAGCAGAGCTCGAGCTCGCCAGGCTCATCGTCAAACAGTCAGAGACACCAGCTCTGATCGCCGAGGGTCCAACCCGTTGGGGACCGACGACGACGGCGAAGGACGCAATCCAGGCGTGGAAAGACAATGGCTGGGACGACCTCTCCCCAAAGACCGTCCGGGGATTCGAGAACACCTTGACCTGCCCCATGTTTGCCTACTCTTTTAGTTGTTGAGATTGGGCCTTCATGAATGGCTCAAATCATGCCCGGTACCTATGCAGCGGAATATCGGCGTGCCATCGCGCTTGTGAAATCTGGGGCGATTCACGAAGTGGTGCCGAGGCGGCGGTGACCCGCAGTGGCGACAGGTCAACCTTGGCGCATCCATACCATTCGTGCTCAGTTGAGCGAGCCCATGACAGTCGCGCTCACGCGCGTCAGCACGAACGTTACGATTCAACTTGAGGTGAACGTCGACTACTTACGACGCGCAGAACCGCGTAGAAGAGCACCGCCGCACTCAACCAGCCGAAAACAGCGACTGCGATCGCGCCTGGCGCTCCGATAATCGGGATAAGCCACCAAACGAGGCCGCCAAACACGATAAGCGCCGCTGCTCCAAGGATGGCTCCTATGTCATCATCCTCGGCTTTTCGTTTCGACTCTTCCTTCTCAATAAGCGTAAGAGTTGCGGGCAAGATGGCTGGAAAGGCAAGAAAGATGCCGCCGAACCGGGCTCCGAATACGTAGGAGATGATCGCCGCGATTACAGAGATTCCCGCGCCGAATACGAAGCGGATGACAAGGTCGCCTCGCGGAACTGCTCGCACAGCACAGAACGAGACTCCAACGAAAGGTTCATTCCTCTTGGTCACCGAAGTATCACGAGGTAGCCACCGATCGCCACGACTGCCCACGCTATACAAGCGAGAGATGAAGCCACCACGGCGTTGTACCGAACAAGAAGCGCACGAACGCAGAGAGCAAAGACGACAAAACCAACTGCGCCGAACATCATTCCGATCGCACCCAAGGTCGCTTCATGGTCACCTTTATCAACCACGGTGATGATGAGTCCCGCAACCGCGATCGATGGAGCCGCCGAAAATAGCCCCGAAAACCGCTTTGGGTACAACACCTGACCAAGCAGCGCGAACAAGACGACAAAGGTACCGCCGATAATCGCCTTGCCGATGACGACGAGGACCGCGTGCGATGTCACTGCGATCTGCAAAACGATGCAATCTTGGTCACGCTAAACGCCTCCCGTTGCAAAGAGCGCTATTGCCGCGACGGCCATCAGTATCGCTGTCAGCCATCCGAGACTCTTGGCGGCTTTTCCATTTACGTACTCACCCATGATCGCCTCGTTGGAGGAGATGAACATGGTGACAACGATGAATGGCGCAGCGGCGACGCCGTTGACGACGGCAACGAACACCAAGAGCGTAATTGGGTTCACCGACAAAAGACTCATCACCATTCCACCGAGGGTTCCCACCGCGCAAAGTCCGTAAAAAACGGGAGCGCGCCGCGGCGAGTTGGAAAAGCCCGTCTCTTTGCCGAGGAGCCCAGCCATTCCTGCTGACCCGGCGCCGGCAAGGACCGGAACGGCCAACATGCCCGAACCGATGAACCCGAGGGCAAAGATGATCGAGGCAAAGCGACCTGCCACTGGGCGAAGGGCTGACGCCACCTGGGCTGGCGAGGAAATGGTGAAGTGCTGGCCGGACTTCGGAGTCAGGGTGATCGCCGTCGCAACGATGATCGCGAACATGACGATATTGGAGAACGCCATGCCGGAGAAGACATCGAAACGGCTTCTGGACTCTTTTGCCGCCGCGTCGACGCGAGAGCGACGGCGTAACGGAAGCGGTCGGCTTCCTCCGGCATCTTCCTCGCGCATGTCCTCAACGCGGTGCATGCTTTGCCAGAAGAACAGGTACGGCGAAATCGTTGTGCCAAGGACACCGACGAGGAGCGCTACATAGGCGCGGCTGGAATGAATGTGCGGCACAACCGTGTTGAACAAGACCGTGCCCCAAGGAATCTTGACGAAGAACAACTCTGCGACGTAAGCAAGCAGCGCGGCGCACAGAACCTTGAATACGCGAGCAATCATGCTGAACGATCCGCTAACGAGCAGGACCATGATGATGATCCCCGCCAACA